>JBMYUK010000468.1:0-2367 GCA_049605275.1 Phycisphaeraceae bacterium | reverse complement strand
CTGGGGATGCGCAGCCCGCGTAGCCACGCCAGCTTGGGCCGCAGGTTACGCGCCACTGCCAGGGTTAGGGCGAGGGCTAGGGGTCGGGCTGAGCTCGGGCCCGAGTTCGGGCTCGGGCTCGGGCTGCGGCGCGGGCGGCGGCGGCGCATACTCAGGTTGCGGAACGGTTGCGGGGGCCTCAGTTTCGGTTTCGGCTGAGGCTCCGGGCTCGACTTCGACCGTGCGGTCGGCGGGCGGATCGTTGGGCGTCGCGCCTTCGGGCAGGGTTTGGTCGGGTGCGGATTCGCCGCCGCAAGCGGCGAGCAAGCAGGCGGTGCAGGTCAGGGCGATGAGCGGTTTGAGGTTGTTCATGACGTTGGCTTGATGGCTGGGATGTGGATTAGAGGTTTCGTTGCGTGATCTCGAAAGGACGCGCGGTGTTGATCGAGTCGGCGACTCCACGGCTTCTTCAAACTTTCAGAGTTGGATCATAGTTCAGGGTCTTTGCGTAGCGCTCGCGGATCGGTGCGACGACGTTGGCGAGGAAGGCGTCGACTTGTTCGGGTGCTCGGCCGACGTATCGGTTGGCGTCGAGGACGTTGGAAAGATCGACGCCCGCGAAGGCCGGCTCGTTTCCGAGCCGCTCTAAAAGATCGTTGTCTGCGCCGTTTTCCTTGACGTTGGTCGCGACGGCGATGGCGTGCTGGCGGATGATTTCGTGCAGGGCCTGTCGGTCGCCGCCCCGTTTCACCGCGGCCATCATGATGTTTTCCGTGGCCATGAACGGCAGGTACTTGGCGAGGTTCTGCTCGACCATCTTGTCGTAGACGACCAGACCCGACGTCACGTTGATGGCGATGTCGAGGACGCCGTCGAGCGCGAGGAAGGGCTCGGGAAGGGTCAGTCGTCGGCAGGACGAGTCGTCGAGCGTGCGTTCCATCCACTGCTCGGCCGCGGTGGTATACGGGGCTTGGACGAGGGAGAGGACGAAGCGGGACAGGCCGCACATGCGCTCGCATCGCATGGGGTTTCGCTTGTAGGGCATGGCGCTCGAGCCGATCTGTTTTTTCTCGAAGGGTTCGTCCATCTCCATGCGGTTACTGAGTAGGCGGATGTCGGTGGCCATCTTCATGAGCGCGGCGGCGACGGTGCCGAGGCTCGCTCCGACCATGGCGTCGAGCAGTCGCGGATAGGTTTGGCCGGTGACGGCGAATCGTTGGTCCGGGTCCCAGCCCATCTTTTCGGTGACCGTGCGGTCGAGTTGTTCGACCTTGTCGTGTGGATCGGGGTCGCCTTGGAAGAGTTCGAGGAAGGAGGCCTGCGTGCCGGTGGTGCCTTTGACGCCGCGGAACTTGAGGGTGGCCAGGCGGTGCTCGATTTCTTCGAGGGCCATAGCGAGTTCTTGGGTCCAGAGGGTGGCGCGTTTGCCGACGGTGGTGGGCTGGGCGGGTTGATAGTGGGTGAAGCCGAGGGTGGGGGTGTCTCGGTATCGCTTCGCGAATGTGGCGAGGCGATCGATGACGGCGGCGAGTTTGTTGGCGACGAGGGTGAGCGCGTCGCGGAGCATGATGAGCTCGGCATTGCAGACGACGAATTGAGAGGTCGCGCCGAGGTGGATGATGGGCATGGCGTTGGGCGCGGCGTCGCCGAAGGCGTGGACGTGGGCCATGACGTCGTGTCGGAGTTTTTTCTCGTAGCCGGCGGCGGCTTGGTAATCGATGTCGTCGAGGTGCTGTCGCATCTGCTCGAGTTGTTCGTCGGTGATGGACAGGCCGAGGGCCTGTTCGCTCTCGGCGAGTGCGAGCCAGAGTCGCCGCCAGGTGGAGAATTTGAAGGCGGGTGACCAGATGCGCTGCATCGCGGGGGAGGCGTTTCGGCTGGCGAGAGGAGATTGGTAGGTTTGATCGTCGGGCATGTTTGGGGGTGGTGCTCTGTCGTGCGTGTGCAGAGGGTCATGGTACACTTGGCCGGGGAGGATCGCCGTTGCGCGAGAAGGGATGGACCCTGCGTTTGAGCGTGAACCGCTCGTGAAACGCACTCGTAGCGACGGTGTCCCGCGGCCAGGGAGGGCCGGGGCTAGGGGATTTGCCATGGCTCAGCCGCCGAGCGACACAGCGCTGATCGAACAGATACGGGACGGTGACCGGGCGGCGCTGGGCGAGCTGCTCGAGCGTCATCAGCACCGTTTGTTTTCGATTGCGCTGCGTATGGTGAGCAACCGCGACGACGCCGCCGAGGTGACCCAAGACGCGATGCTCAAGATCGTGCAGCACTTCGACAGCTTCCGCAGCGAGGCCCAGGTCACGACGTGGATGACCCGCATCGTCATGAACCAGGCGATCAGCCGACTCCGCCGACGCAAGCTCCGCGACCACGCATCCCTCGACA
>JBMYUK010000467.1:0-2368 GCA_049605275.1 Phycisphaeraceae bacterium | reverse complement strand
TCGCTCGCCTTTGAGGTCCTCGCGTGGGACCTGTCCGACCAGATCGATGCGCGTTGGCTGACGCACGAACTGGCTACCGCAACCAACGCCATGATCGCCGGGCAGGTCTACGACACGATGGGTGGCCAGCCCGACAATTTGGCGCCGATCGAGAAGCTGCGTATCACCCACCGCCACAAGACCGGGGCGCTCTTGCGTGCGTCGGTCCGTATGGGCGCGATCGCGGGCAGTGCTTCACAGAAACAGATCGATGCGCTATCGACGTACGCCGACGCCATCGGCCTCATGTTCCAGGCGGTGGACGACCTGCTCGACGTCACGCAGACCGCTGAGCAAGTGGGTAAGGCCACCGGCAAGGACGCGATGCAGGGCAAGCTGACCTACCCCGGCTTGCTGGGCATCGACGGGACGCGGGCCGAGATCGACCGCCTGCTCGCCGAAGCACTCGACGCGTTAACCGGCTTTGACGCGAAGGCGGACCCGCTGCGCGAGACGGCGAAGAAGCTGGCGACGCGGGAGAAGTGAGCCCCAACAGCCTACATTTCCAAAGTGTGGGCTTCGCCTCTTCCTTCACCCGATCTCCTACAATGAAGTACTTGAACTGATCCGATCGACCGCACCCATGGCTTACGACTTGCTCCAGACCATCGCCGGCCCGGCCGACCTCAAGAAGCTCTCCATCGACGAGCTCAAGGCCCTTGCGCAGGACATCCGCCAGGCCATCTGCGATCAGGTGTCTCAGACCGGCGGCCACCTCGCGCCCAACCTCGGCGTCGTCGAGCTCACCCTCGCGTTGCATTACGTCTTCGACTTCGACGCCCAGCAAGACCGCCTGCTGTTCGACGTCGGGCACCAGTGCTATCCGCACAAGCTCGTGACCGGTCGGCTCGGGCTCTTGAGTAAGCTCCGGCAGGCCGGGGGCATGGCGGGCTTCCCAGAACCCAACGAGTCGGACCACGATCTCTTCGCCGTCGGCCACGCGGGCACCGCGATCTCCACGGCCGTGGGCATGGCGCGCGGCGATCAGATGCTCGGGCGATCCGACCGCAAGACCGTCGCGCTCATCGGCGACGCGTCGATCGTCAACGGCGTCGCGCTCGAAGGCCTCAACAACGCCGGCACGCTCAACCGCCAATTCCTCGTCGTCCTCAACGACAACGGCATGTCCATCGCCAAACCCCAGGGCGCGATGGCCGGCTACTTCGATCGCATCCGCGTCAGCCATCGCTACACCGGCTTCAAGAAAAAGAGCCGATCGATCCTCCAGCGCGTCCCCGCCGGAGGCAAGCTCCAATCGCTCTATCACCGCACCACCGAAGCGCTCAAAGCCATCCTCAAGTCCGAGCACCTCTTCGAACACTTCGGGCTCACCTGCGTCGGCCCGGTCGACGGCCACGACCTCGACCACCTCGTCCCGCTCTTGCAGGAAATCAAACTCATGGATCGGCCCGTCCTGCTTCATGCCAAGACGATCAAGGGCAAGGGCTTTGACTTCTCCACCGGCGACCCGACCGCGTTCCACAGCCCCAAGCCCTTCGTCGTCAACGGATGTCGCGTCGAGGTCAAGTCCGGCGGCCGAGCCTTCACTGAGGCCTACGCCGACGCGATGATCGATCTGATGGAGCGGGACGACAAGGTCGTGGCCGTCACCGCCGCGA
This sequence comes from Phycisphaeraceae bacterium, assembly GCA_049605275.1. Lineage (GTDB taxonomy): Bacteria > Planctomycetota > Phycisphaerae > Phycisphaerales > Phycisphaeraceae > JAHQVV01. The sequence goes on along the minus strand of JBMYUK010000467.1, from coordinate 710 downwards.
TGCCTGATGGCACGGGCCTGGCCAAGGTCGCCAAAGCGATGCCCGACCGCGTCATCGACACCGGCATCTGCGAGTCGCACGCGATGGACATGTGCGCCGGCATGGCGAAGGCGGGCGTCAAACCCTTCTTCGCCGTCTACTCGACCTTCGCCCAGCGAGCGCTCGATCAGGTCTTCCAAGAGGTCGCGCTGCAGAAACTACCCGTCCGCGTCTGCATGGACCGCGGCGGATTCGTCGGCGGCGACGGCGCGGTGCATCACGGCTTTATGGATATCGCCATGCTCCGCACGCTGCCCAACGTCGTGCAACTCGCGCCTTGTGACGAGGCAACGCTACAGGCCGGCCTGACATTCATGCACGACTACGACGCCGGCGCGAGCTTCATCCGCTACCCGCGCGACAGCGTTCCCGCCGAGGCGCTGCAGGCCGACACCCCGCCTTACGAACTCGGCAAGGCCAACCTCGTCCACGCCAGCTCCGGCGAGAAACCCGCCGCGGCGATCCTCGCCTACGGCGTCATGGTCAATACCGCCCTCGCCGCGCTGCCGCGCGAGTTCGGCCGGCACCTGCACGCTCACCCCGAGTTCGGCGACCTGCAGGCGCGCGTGCTCGCCGAGGCGCTGCGGCGAAGGCGGCACCTGCTCGCGCCGGATGCCGGCTTCGGCAAGACGCCGCTGGCGATCGACGCCTGCCGTCTGCTGCCGCCGGCG
>JBMYUK010000466.1:0-2377 GCA_049605275.1 Phycisphaeraceae bacterium | reverse complement strand
ATGTTCATGCAAAGCGAGTGGTACGAGCCGCCCGAAAACGACCCCAGCCGCACCGACGTCGCCGGCCAACGCAACCGCGGCTACGCCATCGAACTCGGCCGATACACCGGCGCCCAGGCCTTCCACGGCGTCTACGGCCTCATACAAGCAGCGCGGAAAGAGGCCGGACTCGCCAACCTCTGGTACGCCAGCGTCGGTGGCGAAACCACCGTCTACCTCGGCCGATTCACCGCGGACGACTCCACAGAAGCACGCCAAGCCCTGCGACAGGTCCAACAAGCCGAAATCGACGGCCAAACCCCTTTCGAAGATGCCCAGATCGTCAAGCTCACCGCCGAACGCGGCGAATCACTCGACCCCCGAGACCTCCGCACCCTCAAAGGCAAAGGCCTCTACACCCTCCAGATCGGCTACTACGACGCCAGCTACGGACCCGACTTCCGACGAGCCGCCGAAACCGCCGTCGACGTCCTACGCGATCAGGACCAAGACGCCTACTACTACCACGGCCCTCACCGCTCCATGGTCCTCCTCAACGCCTGGACCTACGCCGAGGCCTTCACCCGACAAGGCAGCGTCGACCACTACAGCGACGCCGTCCGCAGCACCCAACGGATCCACCCCCACAACGTGCCCAACGGCCAACCCTTCTCCCCAACCGACGACCCCGACTACGTCAAGTCCCAGCACTCGTTCCTGGTCGCGATCCGCTAGCGCACCCCCCGCCCGCATCGACCGACGCATCCGAATCACCAGCCAATCCGCTCGACAGACGCTCGATCAGCTCCGCCTTCACCGCACCCATCGACGGACAACCCGCGCCCAGCAGCGCCGCCATGCTCGTCACCGGGCGATCCAACCCGCAAGGCACGATCAAGCCGAAGTGCGACAAGTCCGGCGCGACATTCAGCGCCAACCCGTGTATCGTCGTGTTTTTGCGGATACGAACCCCCATCGCGCAGATCTTCGCCGAAGAGACGGCTGCATCCGCAGTCTCGGAACCGACCCACACCCCCGTCGCCCCGCACTCGTTGTGCCCGACGATCCCCCAACGCCCGATCGTCTGGATCACCACCCGCTCGAGCAGCCGCATGTAGCTCGACAGATTCAGCCCGAATGCCCCGAGTTTGAGGATCGGATAAACCACCAACTGCCCCGGGCCGTGGTACGTGATGTCACCGCCGCGGTCCGTCTCGGCCGTCGAGATGCCCAACTCGACCAGGCGATCCCCGTCCGCCAACAGGTTCGGCCCCGCCCGCCGCGTCAGCGTGATCACCGCCGGGTGCTCGACCAGCAGCACCGTCGGCTCGGCCGAGCCCGCGATCACCGCCTCGTTCAGCTCACGCTGCACCGACAACGCCGCGTCGTAAGGCACGACGCCGAGATCACGGAACGAGATGGGCGGATCTAGACTCACGTTTGGCGACACAGGCGGGCGTTTGCCGATGGTTTCACTTATCATACGCGGCTCATCGCGTCCCAACCGTTATGCCGCAGATCCACCGCACCGCCACCGTAGACGAACAAGCACGACTCGCCGATGACGTGATCGTCGGCCCACAGTGCGTCATCGACGGACCCGTCACCATCGGCAAAGGCACAAGACTCATCGCGCAGGTCTACCTCAAAGGCCCGCTCACCATCGGCGAGGACAACACACTCTACCCCTTCGCCACCATCGGGCTCGAACCCCAAGACTGGAAGGCAGACCCCAACAAGCCCGGCCTCGGCACCGTCATCGGCGACGGAAACATGCTCCGAGAAGGCGTCTCCATCCACAGAGCCTCAAGAGACCAACACCCCACCACGCTCGGCCACCGAAACTACCTCATGGCCTACAGCCACCTCGCCCACGACTGCATCGTCGGAAACGATTGCATGTTCGCCAACTCCGCACTACTCGGCGGACACTGCCACGTCGGAGACAAAGTCATCCTCGGAGGCAACTGCGGCGTACAACAATTCTGCAGAATCGGACGACTCTCCATGCTCGGCGGAGCAGAAGGCATCACCGCCGACCTCCCCCCCTTCTGCATGGTCCACCACACCAAACAAGTCTCCGCACTCAACCTCATCGGACTAAGACGAGCAGGACTCCGAGCACACATCAAACCGCTCAGAGAAGCATTTAACATCTACTACCGCAGCGGCATCCCCGGCACCAAAGCGCTCGCCATGATCGACCAACAACTCGACGACCCCCTCGTCACCGAATTCGTCGACTTCATCCGAAACAGCGAAAGAGGCGTCACCGGCTACGGCGAATCCTTCAAACACCGACCCTGGCTCAAACCCGAGTTCTACCAAGCCAACACCAACGGCGATAACGACAGCGACAGCGACAACGACTAACCCACCCCAACCCGTGCGCACTCAC
>JBMYUK010000465.1:0-2415 GCA_049605275.1 Phycisphaeraceae bacterium | reverse complement strand
AAGAGGCCCATCCCTCAGGACTCCAACATCGAGGGCTCCGTCACCATCGAGGCCGACGTCAAGTCCCTGCAGCAGCAGCCCCGCAAGTGGACCGAGAAGCTGAACCACTTCCACACCGCCGAGTACAACCTGACCCGCGAGTCCGCCCCCGAGAAGGTGCTGGAGATGCCCATCGGCGTCAACTTCTACACTGACCACTGCCACCAGGCCGACACGCATCCGGCAACGCCGTCACGCGCCGGTGAGGAAGTGGCAGATGTCGCCATCGGAGACGATGTAGTCTTTGCCTTCGACGCGGAGTTTGCCGGCGTCGCGGATGGCCTTCTCGGTCTGGTGGGCTTCGAGGACGTCGAGGGTGTAGACCTCGGCGCGAATGAACTTCTTCTCGAAGTCCGTGTGGATCACGCCCGCGGATTGGGGGGCGGTCGCGCCGACGGGGATGGTCCAGGCGCGGACCTCCTGTTCGCCGGCGGTGAAGAAGCTCTGCAGACCCAGCAGCGCGTAGGCGGCGCGGGCGAGCGTCGCGAGCGCGGGTTCGGTCAGGCCGACGGCTTCGAGCATCTCGCTCTTGTCGTCGCCTTCGAGTTCGGCCAGTTCGCTTTCGAGCTTGGCGCAGACGGGGACGACGGCGCCGCCCTCGGCCTTGGCGCGCTCGCGGACTTTGTTGACCAGGTCGGTTTCGCCGAGCACGTCGTCCTCGTCGACATTGGCGACGTAGAGAACTTTCTTGGCGGTGATGAAGCCGAAGCCTTTGAGGGCCTTGGTTTCTTCGGGCGACAGTTCGAGTTGTCGCAGGGGCTTGCCGTCGTCGAGCAGGGCCTTGGCTTGTTCGAGGAGCGCGACGCGGAGCTTGGCGTCTTTGTCGCCGGACTTGGCGGCTCGCACGGCCTTGGGCAGCGCGGTCTCGATGGTCTGAAGGTCGGCGAGCATGAGCTCGGTGTCGATGATGTCGATGTCGCGGAGGGGGTCGACATCCCCCATGACGTGTGCGATCTCGCCGGTGCCCGCGCTTCCGGGGGCGAAGCATCGGACGACGTGGAGGATGGCGTCGACGTTTCGGATGTGGCTGAGGAACTTGTTGCCCAGGCCCTCGCCTTCGGAGGCGCCCTTGACGATGCCGGCGATGTCGACCAGTCGCAGCGCGGCGGGGATGACTTTTTGCGGCGGAATGTACTGGGTGATCTTGTCGAGCCGGGGGTCGGGCACGGCGACGACGCCGACGTTGGGCTCGATGGTGCAGAACGGATAGTTCGCCGCTTCGGCGCCCTGCGATTCGGTGAGGGCGTTGAAGAGGGTTGATTTTCCGACGTTGGGTAGTCCGACGATGCCTGCTTCCATGGGGGTGTTGGTTTTTGGGTGTTGGGGTGTGGGGATGAACGAGCGAGAGATTGTAGTGGCATTGCATCCGCGGCACGGCGGGTTGGCGTTGCCGAGCCGCTCGCGGGGGCGGGGTTTGCCTATACTTGCCGGCCGAAGCGTCGCGCAGCGGGCTTCGCCAAGCGGCGGACTTGTCCACGCGGGACGACACCAAACCCAGACCCCAACCCTCAACACCCAATACCAGAGACCCACCAAGCCATGGACACCCTCGAAGCGATTTACGAACGGCGGGCGATCAAGCACTTCGATCCCGAGCACGAGCTTTCGGCGGACGAGGAGCGGTCGCTGATGGAAGCGGCGATCCAGTCGCCGACGTCGTTCAACATGCAGAACTGGCGGTTTGTGCTGGTCAAGGATCAGGCGCTTCGCGCGAAGGTTCGCGAGGCGGCGTGGGACCAGGCGCACATCACCGAGGCGTCGCTGTTGGTCGTGCTGTGTGCGGACTTAAAGGCTTACGGCCGAGACCCGAAGCGGTACTGGAAGAACGCGCCCGAGCAGGTCGGCGCGTATCTGTCGGGCATGATGATCCCGTTTTACGAGGGCAAAGAAACCCTGCAGCGCGACGAGGCGATGCGCTCGTGCGGCATCGCGGGGCAGACGATCATGCTCGCGGCCAAGGCGATGGGCTACGACTCGTGCCCGATGATCGGGTTCGATCCCGAGGCGGTGGCGTCGATCATCAACCTGCCCGACGACCATGCGATCGGGTTCATCATCGTGGTCGGCAAGCGGACGCAAGACCCCTGGGAAAAACCCGGGCAGTTGCCGTTGGAAGACGTCGTCATGACGGACAAGTTCGCGTGATTCGAAGCCGTCGAGCAACGCCAAACTGCACTTAGGAGGTTCGATTTTTAGCCTGTTTTCAAGGGTGATTCGGCCGGTTCGCGTCGAGCGAGCGCGGGGCGATTTCGGTACAATACCGGGCTATGGCAGACGATCCGAACACGCCCACAGATGACAGCGACGAAGCCCCCGAATCGCCCGTGCCCGGCCCGGTTCAGCCGCTCGGCCAGGTGCAGGATTTGGCCATCGAGC
>JBMYUK010000464.1:0-2438 GCA_049605275.1 Phycisphaeraceae bacterium | reverse complement strand
CCTGCACGGCGGGCTGGTCAATCTCTGCCGGGTGCTGGCAAGCCATCAGTACACCGCGCTGCAGCGACAGCTCGAGCGCACGCTTGCCTGCGAGGCGGTCTTCGACGAGGCCGCGCAGTGGGTGGCCGAGCACAAGGATGAGGCGGCCTTGGTCGCGCCCAGTGTGATCGATGTGCGTGGCGAGCACGTCCAGGCGGCGATGTATCAGTTCGTTGTCTGGTGGATGGGCTGCGGAGGCATGGCCGGGACCGACGCCAAGCCGCGCATGAGCAAGCGATGGGGGCCGGGCGGCGGGATCTGCTCGACCCGATTCGCGAAGGCCGTCGCGTCCTGCGAGAGCATTCATAATCGACTAAAAAAGGTAGACATCCGCTGCATGGACCTGTTTGACCTCTTGCCGAAGATTAAGGATCAGGCAGGGATTACCGTTTATATCGACCCTCCCTGGCGGATCGGGGGCAAGGCCTACACCTTCAATTGGCACCAACCCGCCAAGGCTGGCGTCGGCGGGTTGTTCTCGGCCGACACGAAGGTCCGCGAGACGATGGAGCTGTACCAGCGGCTGCGCGACGCGCTGGGGCGGTTCAAGGCGACGCGGGTGGTGATGCGTCACGAGGCTGACGCGTCGATTCAGCAACTATTCAGCGGATCGCAGTGGTGGACGATCGGGAGGCCACGCAACAAGGGCCTGACCAGCGCGGCGGGCAAGGCGGGCGGCGGGAGCATCGACGAGATGCTGATCCTGAATCAGCCGCCGATTGAAACCAACATGAAGGCGGGTGCGTAATGCGGAACATGAGCTTTAGTAAGACGCTTGAACAGATGCGGGACCGGTCCAAGACGGTGACGCGGCGGGGCTCGGCTTCCGGGGGCGGGTGGCGGTTCTTGAAGCCCGGCGATCGGTTGCGTGCGGTCGAGAAGGCGATGGGCTTAAAGAAGGGCGAGAAGGTTCAGGCGATCGGCGTGATCGAGGTGGTGAGCGTGCGGGAAGAGCCTTTGGGCGCGATCGAGCAGGCGGATTGTGTGGCGGAGGGTTTCCCGGACTTGTCGCCGGCGGAGTTTGTTGCGATGTACCGATCGTTTGCCGGTGGGCCGGCGGATCAGTTGGTGACGCGGATTGAATTTAAGCACGTTGATGGAGGTGCGTTTTGAGTGACACAGCAATCGACATGGCGAAGGTGACACAGATGCTTGACAACGGCTGGGAGGTCAACATCTATCGTGGTGGCATGGGCGGCTACGTCGCCGCTGCGCGGCATAAGAACCTTAAGGTGTGGGCACAAGCGAAGCAGCGGATGCTTGAACAAATGCAGCGGGTTTTGAGAAAAGACGATCCCGACACGAGCGCCGCCGATGCCTATACGCTGATCGAAGCGGACATGTGCGAAGAGGGCTTGATCGATACCGAGGACTTCACCCCTGAGCAGGCGCTGACCCGCCTTGCTTACAAGGTGCATGGGGAGACTATCTAATGACCAGTGTAATCAAGATTGTGGATCCTGATCGGGTGGCGCGGGGGCGGTCGATTTATTGTCCGTGGTGCGGGAGCGTGGCGGTGGCCGAATCGACGGGCGGACGGGCCGGCTACTCGCGCAAGCGGGTGAGCTGCACCGGCGTGGGCTGCAATAAGCTCAACCAGCTTGTCGAGATCAACGACCAGACCGGCGAGGCGAAGACGATCGATCTAAACCCCGAGGCCAAGCTCTTTAAGTCATCTCGGTCGCGTGGTCGGCCCAAGGGCAAGGCGACGCGGTGCGTGGTCGCAGAGTGCCCGCGGAATGCGACGGCCAAGGGTTGCTGCGGCGGGCATTACAGCCGATGGCTTGCATGCGGTCGACCGGACATTGCTAAGTGGATTGCCGTGGGCGGGCCTAAAAAGAAACAGTGGCTTGAGCTGCCGGAGCAACAACCCGAACTGAAAGAAGAGGTGGACGATGCTGGAGACGATCGACAAGATGAAGATGAGTCAGGTGTTGGACTTGTTGAGCACGCCGGCGGAGGCGATGACGGGGCCGGAGCTGCGGCGGTGTCGGGAGTTGATGGGGCTGAGCGTGCTGGAGGTGTCGAACGCGACGGGGATCCCGCCGCTGATGCTGCACGCGATCGAGATGGTCGATCACCAGACACCCAAGCAACTCAGGCCAAAGTCACACCATGCGATGATCATCACGCTGGCCAAGCTGTACCGCATCCCGATCCAGCGGCCGACGCTGCCTTGGGAGACGCCAAACTCCGCCGCACGCTGGAGCAGTTCGAGGCAGTGAGTGACTTGGTGAAGCGGGATGTACTGCCCGAACCAGCACCCGAAGATCAATGGCTCGACACCCGCTTGTCTACGATGGTGCCGTTGCCTGAGAACACTCAGCAGGTCGTGGTCGGCGTGATCGGCTCGCAGCTCAGCGTACTCACGACCAGCGGCAAGGTGCTGTGGCAGGCAG
>JBMYUK010000463.1:0-2440 GCA_049605275.1 Phycisphaeraceae bacterium | reverse complement strand
GATCAACGACGGCGGCTTCCCGCGGATGTATTGGTTCTAAACCGAACTGTTTTTTGTAATCAACGGGCGAATCGCTTGTCGTATGATTGAGCGATCGTCCACCCCAGGAGCACCCTGATGCAGCCGATTTCCCGCCGTCGATTTATCCGTGTCCTGGGTGGCACGACGTTTACCTTTGCCACGATGCCGGCCCTGGATCGGGCGCTGTCGGCGCAGACGAAGTCCAAGGGTGTGCTCGTCGAGTGCGAGCAGTTTGCCCATCCCGGCGGGTGGGTGCGGGACACGCAGTTTGTCCAGCAGATGGGCGGGGTGTATTTGCTCGCGCATGGGATGGGTGTGCCGGTGGAGAACGCGCGGACGCGGGTGGATGTGCCGGAGCTTGGCACGTACAAGGTCTGGGTGCGGACCAAGGACTGGTGCCCGGGGGACTGGGAGTCGCCGGGGCGGTTCAAGGTGCACATTGATGGCAAGCCGTTGGAAAAGACCTTCGGCGAAAGCGGCAAGGGTTGGCAGTGGGAAGACGGCGGGGTGGTCGAGCTCAAGGGCGGGCAGATCGGCGGGGTCAAGCGCCCGCACGAGAAGATGCGGGCGAAGATCGAGCTCGAAGACCTGACCGGGTTCGGCGGGCGGTGCGATGCGATCTACCTGACCCAGGACATGAGCGAGGTCCCGCCCAATGAGACGCAGGAATTGATCAAGTGGAAGGAAGCGGTGGCGGGGCGGTCGCCGATGCCGAGCGAGACGCTGGACTTCGACGTCGTGATCGTCGGCGGGGGGATGACCGGCTGCGGCGCGGCGATGGCGGCGGCGTCGCAGGGGCTCAAGACCGCGCTGGTACAGGACCGGCCGATGCTCGGCGGCAACGCGTCTGCCGAGGTCCGCGTCCACACGCTGGGCATCCACGGCAAGAGCGGCGACCTCATCAAGCAGATCGACACCGCCCACTACCCCAACGGCCACCAGGACGCGGTCTACGATCAGGCCCGACGCGAGCGAGCGATGGCCGACACGGATGCGGCGATCTTCAAAAACTTCAGCGCGGTCGGCTTGGAGATGGACGGCGAGAAGATCGTCAGCATCGATGCTCGGCACACCGGCAGCGGTGCGATCACGCGATTCAAAGCCCCGGTCTTCATCGACTGCACGGGCGACGCCTGGCTGGGCCAGTGGTCGGGCGCGGAGAAGCGGTATGGGCGGGAGGCGGCGAGCGAGTTCGATGAGTGGTGGGATAAGTTCGGTGAGCGGTGGGCGCCGAAGACGCCGGACAACCGGGTGATGGGCACGAGCGTGTTGTGGAACTCGGAGAAGAGCGACATGCGCGAGACGTTCCCCGAGGTGCCGTGGGCGATGCCGGTGGCGAAAGGCCATAAGGCGATCAAGGGCGAGTGGTACTGGGAGTACTCGGATAACGAGCTGAATCAGATCGATGACGCCGAGCAGGTCCGCGACCACATGTGGCGGGCGATCTACGGCAGCTTCGCCAACGCCAAGAAAGACCCGAAGCACGCGACCGTCAAGCTCAAGTGGGTCGCTTATGTCGGCGGCAAGCGCGAGTCGTATCGTCTGATGGGCGACTACATCTTCAAGCAAGAGGATGCGGTGAAGGGCACGAAGTTCGACGACACCGTCGTCGAAGAGACCCGCGAACTCGACGGCCACTATCAACGCAAGTACGACGGGGCGTCGGTCGATTTTCTATCCAAGGCGATGTTCATGCACACGCCCAAGTATTACATGCCGTTCCGCTGCTTTTACTCGAAGAACATCCCGAACCTGATGATGGCCGGACGGTGCTTCAGCGCGTCGCACATCGGGCTGGGCGGCCCGCGGGTGATGAACACGTGTGCGCAGATGGGCATCGCGGTCGGCTACGCCGCGGCGGTCTGTAAGAGGCACGATGCGCTGCCGCGCGAGGTCGGTCAGAAGCACATCAAGGAGCTTCAGGTGCTGATCGGGTACGCTTGAGCCTTCACAGTTCGCTGGCCTTGCATGGCGTACGATGCGTATCGGTTGGCATGCAGGCCGGCATGGGCGTTTGCAGACAATGAATATCTATATCACCCGCCTGGCTTGCGTTGCCTTCTTAGGTCTGTTCGTGTTCTGCGGCTGTTCCAGCGTCGAGCGGGAGGCAAATCGTCCCAGCCCGAACGTCTTGTTTATCGCGGTGGACGACCTCAACGACTGGGTGGGCTACCTCGGCGGCCACACCCAGGCCCGGACGCCAAACATCGACAAGCTCGCCGCACGCGCCGTCGCGTTTACCCACGCCTACTGCCCGGCGCCGGCGTGCGGGCCGTCTCGCACCGCGCTGATGTACGGGCTCTACCCCCACCGCACGGGTTCGTACGGCCACCACCCCGTGCATGACCCCAAGAACCTGCTGAGCCCGGACCAACTGCCCATGAATCTGGTCTTCCACAACAACGGCTACTACACCGCG
>JBMYUK010000462.1:0-2441 GCA_049605275.1 Phycisphaeraceae bacterium | reverse complement strand
TAATCCGACCAACTCAAACTGCGATCGCGACCGAGTCATCGACGCACGCACGCTGGATCAGCAGCCGCGCTTCGGTTTCATCCCGCCAGATCGCGTCGATCGGGCTGAGGCGATGGGCCCACTCGAGACGAACGTGGCGCGTCTGATCGATGGCGTCGAAGAACCCGATCCGATCGCGGTGCAACATCACGGGTGTAACGCTCTGCGCCCGAGCGATACCCTCGGTTCGCGTGACCCGCAGCCGACGATCGCCGGGTTCATCGATCACGTCGAGCGATCGGCCGATCGGTATCGCGAAGCGTCGCGCATCATCCAGCGATGGGAAGCACGAATCGGCGGACAGGTAGGTCGGGGCGTTGGCCGCGACGAGGTCCAGCGTTCCTACCGCGCAACGGGTCTGATCGACCGTGATACGCATCGAGCTGTCGGTCGCATCCGACGCGATCGCCGCGGGGTGCATCACCCGGTCGGCCAAGCGGCTGCCAAGCATCGAGATCACTCGACCGTCGACGTCGCTCCGCACCGTGTAATCGCCGGCAACGACCTCGGCCCGATCGTTCATCGCCTGTACGCGCAACCGGTACGACACACTCAAAAACGACAGCCCGCACACCGCCGGCATACCCACCGGTCGAAGCCGCTCGATCCGCCGGCACACCACGGTCCAAAACGACCAAGGCCCGCGAACCACCGGCTCCAATCCAACCGGCAACCGATCCGCCACGGTCTGCGTCGGCGTGCGATACAACAGCTCCAGCCGATCGGTCACCCGACCCTGCATCGTCGTCAATCCGTTCATCTCAAGACCCCTTTCGCCTCTTCGGGTTGATTCCGTCTCGCCTCGCGCATGGCAGACAGCACGTTGCTGCAGCGCGGCGGCTCCGGCTCGGCCTCGATCGCGCGACGCACCGACGCATCGTCCTCATCAACCATCAGGGCCCATAGCGCCAAACCATCGCGGCTGACCAACGCATACGCCCGTCGAGCCAGCCCCGTCATGCCCGGCCGAGACAGCCGCACCGCCAACGCGCGCGTCCGACGGAGCGCATACAAGCACACCACCCACGCCTTATCACCGCGATACACCCGGTTGCGATCGTCAATCACCACAAGCTCTTCGAGCGGGCCTCGATCGTCGGGCTGTAGCTCGAGATCCGGATACAAACGCGCCTGCCGACTCGAACCCCGCGGCGCGAACCGCAGCGCGATCGTCTTGGGCTCGCGCTCCAGCCACCGCCGGCAACGCACGCAGAAGTCGCTGCTCGGATCGTAAAGCACGGTAAGTCGGTGCACCGCCATCATCGCGACGCCTCCTCGGATCTGGGTCGCTGGGCGAAGCGGCGCACGCTGCCTCGCACGGTCATGCCGTCGAGGATGTGATGATGCAGGTCCCGGGCGAATCGCTTTTCGATCGGCTGCCAAAGCACACGCGGCCGCAGGAGCGGCTGATAATGCGACGTCAGCGTGACGCGCGTCCGCTCCGCATCGACCGGCTCGAAGTCGTAGCGCCCGTGGATGAACCGGATCGCGCCGTCCTCGAACCCGCGCTGCTCGGCGATGCGAAACGCGAGCAAGCGGCCGGGCTCGATCCGCGTCGCCTCCTTCGTGATCGTCGCGCTCTTGCTGAAGTGCCCGATCATGCGGTCGCCGGCGGCAACGAGATCGCCCTCAACGCGCTCAGGCGTCGGCAACCCGATGCGATGCAGATAAGGGCGAGGCCCCGGCACCTCCTCGTAAAACAACTGCGCCGCCCACGCCCGATCCGCATCGAGCGGCAGCACACGCGAGGTCTGCACGTCCACCGGCGAGATCGGCGGCGCAAAAGCCGACTCGATCACGTGTGCGATCCCCGGCAGCAGGCACAGCATCACGAACACCGGCAGATACTCGCGCTGACGAAACGCGGTGTGACTGAGCACCTGCGCCAGCACCCGAGCGCAAAAGACGCCTACGTAAAAACCCACGAGCACCGCCGGCAGAAAGATGCCCAGCAGCAGCACGCCGCAGAAGAGCCCCGCGAACCCGCCGAGCATCAGCAGCACGATCAGAAGGATGCTCGCCGCGCCCGCGACGCCCTTCATCATCAACCACGAGCCGCAGCGCGTCGGCAGCGGGCGATACCCCATCAGCGCGCCGAGCATGAACGGCACCGCGACGAAAAGCCCCCACCCCATCTCGCCCAGGAGATAAAACGAGACGCTCCAAAACAGCGCGATCCCGAACGCGAGCAGCGCCCCCGGCCACCAGTACTGGTACCACACGAACGGCCGACGACGCGTATACGTCCACTCGACGCTCGGTTCGAACGGCCTGCCGCACTCCGGACAAGCCGGGCGATCGAGGCCGCGACACCTGGTCAGGGCTCAGGGGCCGTGACGGGACACGGGGCGGCGCGAACCTAACCCTAACCCTAACCCTAACCCCAAACCCAACCGTAACGC
>JBMYUK010000461.1:0-2453 GCA_049605275.1 Phycisphaeraceae bacterium | reverse complement strand
TCTGTTTGCGGCGCTGCATGGTGCAGTCGCGTTCCCAGAGGTGGACGACGTTGCCGAACTTGTCGCCGAGGACCTGGACTTCGACGTGTCTTGCGTGGTCGATGAACTTTTCGATGTAGACGGTGCCGTCGCCGAAGGCGGCTTTGGCTTCCTGGCTGGCTTGTTTGATGCCGGAGACGAGTGCGCCGTCGTTGTGTGCGACGCGCATGCCTCTTCCGCCGCCGCCGGACGCGGCTTTGATCATGACGGGGTAGCCGATCTCGCGTGCGATTTTCAGGCCCTTTTTCTCGTCTTCGACGGCGCCCTTGGAGCCGGGCGAGGTGGGGACTTTGTTAGCGATGGCGAGTTGTTTGCAGGAGACCTTGTCGCCGAGTTTGGCCATGGCTTCGGCGGAGGGTCCGATGAACTCGATGTTGCAATCGCGGCAGACCTCGGCGAAGTGTGCGTTCTCGGCGAGGAAGCCGTAGCCGGGGTGGATGGCGTCGGCGTCGGTGATCTCGGCGGCGGCGATGAGGCGGGGGATGTTGAGATAGCTCTCGGCGGGCGAGGGCTTGCCGATGCAGACGGCCTGGTCGGCCATGCGGACGTGCTTGGAGTCCTTGTCGGCTTCGGAGTAGACCGCGACGGCTTCGACGCCGAGTTCGTGAGCGGCGCGGATGATGCGGACGGCGATCTCGCCACGGTTCGCGATGAGGATGCGGTTGAACATGGCGTAGCAGGGTGCGGTTTTACGAGGGTTTAGCGGAAGACGCGAAGCGTACCGCGGGAGTGATTTGTGGTTCGCACGGGACGCTTGGCGTCTGCCGCTACGCGCTATTGGAGTTCGAAGATGGCCTGGCCGAACTCGACGGCGTCGCCGTTCTCGACGAGCACGGACTTGATCTTGCCGGCCTTCTCGGCCTTGATCTCGTTGAAGACTTTCATGGCCTCGACGATGCAGACGACGGTGTCGGCGGTGACCGAGTCGCCGGGCTTGACGAAGGCGGGCGAGTCGGGGTTGGCGGCGGCGTAGAAGGTGCCGACCATGGGGCTGTCGATCGTGGGGCCTGTCGCGGCGGGCGGGTCGCTGGGTACTGCCGCGGCCGCGGGCGTCGACGTCGCGGGTGCGGGGGGCGGTGCGGGTGCGGCGGGCGCGACGACCTGAACCGGGCCTGCGGCGCCGCGTTTGAGTTGGACCTTTTCCGTGCCGTCGTCGAGCTCGATTTCGGTGAGGTCGTTGTCGGCCATCAGGCCGATGAGTTTCTCGAGTTTCTTCAGATCGATCATGAGGGAGCCTTTAGCGGTTAGCCGTTGGCCTTTAGCTTAGCGGCATCAGCACGCACATCTCATTCGGGCTAATGGCGACCGGCTAAGGGCTATTCCTTTAGATGATGGACCATTCGATGTCGGTCGGCAAGTCGCAGAGGTTTCTTGCGCCGGTTTTGGTGACGAGGATGTCGTCTTCGAGCCGGACGCCGCCCTTGTCGCCGAGGTAGATGCCCGGCTCGATGGTGATGACCTGGCCGGGGACGAGCGGCGTGTCGTGCTGTCCGATGCCGGGTTGCTCGTGCACGAACAGGCCGATGCCGTGGCCAAGGGAGTGGACGAGTTTGTGGCCGTGCTTCTTGATGACGCTGCGCGCGGCGTCGTCGACGTCTTTAAGCGGGACGCCGGGTCCGACGGCTTCGATGCCGGCGTGCATGGCTTCTTCGACGACCTTGTAGATGTCGGCGATGGCTTTCTTGGGTTTGCCCATGTTCAGGACGCGGGACATGTCGGAGACGTAGCCGTTGTACTTGGCGCCCCAGTCGATGAGGATGTTGGAGTTTTTCTTGAGCTTGAGTCGGCCGGGCACGGCGTGATTGTGGCTGGAGTGGCCGTCGAAGGCGACGATGGAGTTGAAGCCGATGCCGTCGGCGCCGTGGCACTTCATGCGGTACTCGAGGTAGCCGGCGGCTTCGACCTCGGTGATGCCGGGCTTGAGTATCTCGCGCGTCTCGGCGAAGGCGAGTTGCTGGATCTTGACGGCCTGCTGGATGCACTTGATCTCGCTGGCGTCTTTGATCGATCGCTGATGGAGCAGGCCGTCCTTGTAGTCCTTGATGACCTTGGCTCCGAAGGCCTTGGTGATCGTCTGGCGTTCGGTGACGCGGAGGTAGCCGGCCTGGACGCCGACGCGCGCGAGGTTTCGGCGGGAGAGCGTGCGGGCGGCGGCCATGGCGAGGTTTTCGTTCTTGCCCTTTGTCCTGCCTCGCATGACGGCCCGTAGGTGCGGCGCTTCGTCGGGGATGTGGTCCTTGAAGCGCATGTCGGAGATGACGACCAGGCCCTTGCCGGTGGCGGGTACCCAGAGCCAGGAGTCTTCGCCGACGAACCCGGTGAGGTATCGGATGTCGTGCGGGTTGGAGACGATCATGCCGTCCATGTCGTCGGAGAAGCAGATCAGCCGCGTGGGGATGTCCGAGATCTGCTCG
>JBMYUK010000460.1:0-2461 GCA_049605275.1 Phycisphaeraceae bacterium | reverse complement strand
GTCATCGCCTTTAACCACGCCACCAACTCGGTCCAGCACCTCAAAGATACCGATCGCGAGCTTACTTGGCTGTCGGCCGGCTCGTCGCTCTGGCAACTCGACGAGCCCGGGCAACAGCTTCAGGCAACGCTGACGATCGAGCCCAGCCACTCTGGCGAGGCGTCGCTCGCCTTGTCGCTGCACAACCCGAGCGACCAAGCGATCAAGACGGACGTGACCTTTCCCCGATTGGCATCCATGGATGCAGGCGACGCAGCAGCGCTGCGCTACTGCTTCCCGAGCCAGGGGCTCGTGCTGAGCGACAAGCCGGTCCGGCTTGAGGCGCAGTACAGCAGCCGGTTCCCCTTGCAGTTTCTCGCGGCCGACCTGCCGGGTCAGGGCGGCGTGTATCTCTTGACGTGCGATACGCAGTTGCTTGCGAAGCGTTACGCGATTGAGAAGGCCGAGGCCTTGAGCATGTCGGCGACGTACACCGGCGTCGTTGTCCCCGCGGGCAAGACCGTCACGCTGCCGCAGGCGCGGATCGGTGTCTACGCCGGGGACTGGCGCGAAGCCTTCGACGCCTATCGGCGTTGGACCAAAGCGTGGTACAAGCCGGACGTGCCGCGCAAACCGTGGCTGCGCGAGGTCTTTCATTTTCGGCAGGTCTTCCTGTATCCGAACATGGACATGACCGGCTTATTCGACCCGAAGACCAAGACGCTGTCGATCGCCGCTTCGATCAAGAAAGACAACGCGTTGTTGGGCGGGGTCGATCATGTTCATCTCTTCGATTGGTCACAAAACCCCGGGCACGGCCGAGTCGGTGGGTATGAGCCTTGGCATGTCTTGCCGCGTGATACGTTGAACCGGGAAATCAATGCTTTGCAGGAGATGGGGCTTCCCGTGGGTCTTTATTTCGAAGGCTACCTCGCGAGCAAGCGTGCCGAACTTCCGGGTCGGCCGGCCGACGACTGGCAACTGCTTCGCAAGGACGGCAAGCGATACGACCAGTGGGGCGATGGGTACGACTACATGTGCCCCGCGGCGGAGGGATGGCGGTCTTATATGACCTCAACGGTGAAGCGTGTTTCGCAACAGACCCGTGCCGACGGGTTATACATCGATCAGTTCGGGTTTGGCTACCAATACCCCTGCTACGACCCGACGCACGGTCACGCGATCCCGAGCAATCAAGTCAAGGCCGAGGCCGAGTTCATGAAGCGACTCCGTGCCGCGCTCCCCGTCGAGCAGGTGCTCTACTCGGAGCAGACGCCGGTGGACCTCGCGCTGCTGCATCAGGACGCGAGCTTTAGCTACTCGCTGCTGCACGCACGCAATCCGCACAGCCCGTCACGCACGAACCTGACGCGCTTCGCTTTCCCCGATTTCAAAACGATCCAGATCCTCAAAGGCGACCTGCCCATCGGCGAGGATGTCGAGGGCGTGAAGCTGGTTTTCTATAACGGCGACGGCATCTGGCTCGCTGGTCCCGCCGACAACCCCAAGTGGTTCAGCCCGCAGGTGCTAGAGGTACTTAAAAAGACACTGTCGATCCGCAACAACTATCTGGATGCCTTCACGACTGATGATGCCGCGCCGATCGTCCCGACACTGGTCGAGGGGGTCTATGCCAACCGCTTTCGCGGCGACCGACATACGGTCTGGACCCTTTACAACGCGACAGAACATTCAGTCGATGCAGCGGTCCTAAGAGTCCGGCATGTCGAAGGGGCGACCTACCGCGATGCCTGGAACCAGACCGACTTGAATCCGGTGATCGTGGACGGCTGGGCCACCTTTCATCAATCCATCGCGCCCAACGACGTCGGCTGCATCGTGATGTCGCGGTAATACGAATTACGTACTGATACTTCGCGATTGGGCCGGTTTAGAAGCGTAGCCGCGATGCTACGCATCGCAGGAACGTCGCGATCAACGTGTCATACTCTGCCTGCGACGCGTAGCGTCGCGGTCGTTGCGTTGAGAAAACTGGAAACGGGAACCGTACAAGAAGGCGTGAACCGAAGGGCGAAATCGCTGGCGGCCTACGGAGCCGTACGCGAGGCGACGGGTTCTTGCTTTCGTACGAAAATGCAAATTTTTCGTCACGACCGACCCGCTTGGTGGATTTATGGTTTGATAGGGGTATGAAACGAATCACGCGATGCCTTGTGCTGATGGTGGTGGTCTGCGGCTTGCCGTTCTCGGTCGAGGCGAAACAGACGCCGCCGAACATCCTGCTCATCATGGTGGACGACCTGGGCTACGGCGATCTGTCGAGCTATGGTGCGCCGGACATGCGGACGCCGCGGCTCGATGCGTTGATGAGCGAGGGCTTGCGGTTCGATCAGTTTTATGCGAACTGCACCGTTTGCTCGCCGACGCGCGCGGCCTTTCTCACTGGGCGTTATCCCTTTCGCAACGGAATGGAGGAGCGCTCCCACGGCAACGACGTCGCCGGCATGCTGACCGACGAGCG
>JBMYUK010000459.1:0-2463 GCA_049605275.1 Phycisphaeraceae bacterium | reverse complement strand
CCGGGGACGATCGCGACCGGCAGCGAGCTGGGGCGGACCGCGATGACGGCCGACTTGCTGCCCACGATGGCCGCACTCGCCGGGGCGCCGCCACCGGCGCGCGAGATCGACGGCGTGTCGCTGGCGGCGGACGTAACGGACCTCGCGCATCACGGCAGTTTCGTCGAGTTGTCGCCGAGGTGGTTGTCGGCGGTGTCGCCGGGCACGGTGTTGCAGTCGTCGGGCCCGCGTCGGGCGGACGAGGATCGCTGGGCGGCGCTATTGTCCGGCGCGGGGGTGCGGCGGCTTCGCACGTCGGAGCTTGGCATGGTCGAGTTGCGGATCGACGCGAGCGGGGCGATGGACTGGCGGACGCATCGGCGAGGGACGGGGGATTGAGCGGGCCGGTGCGCGGGGGTCGCTCGGCACTTAGGCGTTGACTCACTCCGCGGGCGATCGGGCGTCAGGTGGCTCGGCCGACTCGTCAGACGCATCGGATTCAGCGGGTGGTGCGGTGTCGCTCGAGCGCTCGGTGTATTGGGTCTGCTGCTGGCGTCGGAGGGTGTTGACCGTATCGGCGGGGGCGCGTTTGATCGCGATCGGGACGAGGCGAGGGCGGTCGGCCTCGCGTTCGTCTCGCCAATCAAGGAGCAGCGGCGCGGTCTCGGCGAGAGGCAGGTGTTGCGTCAGCCAGTTGCCACGCGTCGGATCGAGCGGCGCAGACGGCAAAAGGGTGGCGTCGGGTTTGGCTTGGGCATCGCGTTCGGGGTCGGCCTGCTCGTCGGTTGTGTTGGAGGTCGCGGGCGGCGGTGCATCGGGCTGCGGAACGTTTGGTTTGGGCGCGGCGGCCTCGCCGAGGGCGAGCGACAACTCGCGGTCGCGCGGCGACGAAGCGGCGGGCGTATCGACGGTGTCGGCGTCAGCGGATGCTTGCTCGAGCGCGGCGGGCGGCGGTTCCGCTTCGAGTTGTGCGAGCTGTTCGCTGTGTTTGTCAAGCGGCGGCGATGCTTCGGCGTCGGCGAAGATCGCGGCGGGGGGGGCGGCGTCGGTGTCCGGCGACCGATCGGCCGAGTCTTCACCGTACGCTTGCTCGGCGGGGCGGTAGGCGCTGCGCTGCTGCTTGAGGTTGAGGTTGTATTCGTTGCGGGTGTTGGCGTACGTCGAGCCGAGGTCGCCGGGTAGGTTGAGCTGGATCGTTTGCTGAGCGGCGGGCGCGGGGGCCTCGGCTGCTTCGGCCGGATGGTCGAACGCTTCGTCGCTTTGTTCAGCCAGCGCGATGCGCTGTGCGGCGGAGTCGTACGCGCTGCTGGGCTCGGTCGAGAGGTCGGCGAGCACGGCGGCCTGGTTCGAGAACAGCGCGGTCGATCGGCCGGCGTTCGGCGGCTCCAGGCTGACGTTGTGGTTCATGCTCGCGACGAGCGCGTCGAGTTGCTTGTCGTCGATGAGCAGGGCGAACTCGCCGTCGCTGTCGAGGGCGTCGGCGCGTTGGTGTGCTGCTGCGGCGTCGTCTTCTGCGGAGCTCGGGTTCGAGTCGTGCGGCGCGGCGTTACTCGGCGAGGTTTGCACGATCGGGATGCCGTTGTCGATGCAGAAGAGCACGAGCTGCTCGCGGCTGATCGCCGGCTCTTCGCTGAACAGCACGAGCCGCTGGCTCGGGGGCTGAGCGGCCAAAGCAACGGCCCGCCCCGCGCGATCGTGCGACCACGCACCATCGTTGCCGAGTGAGTGATCGGGGACAACGGGCGGCGTTGTTGTGGACGGGCGGATCGGCGGCGTCGGATCGACGACGATCGCGCGATCGTCGGGTAACAAGGCGATCGGCCGGTCGAGCGCGTCGGCCGGGGCGTCTTCACCGCGCAGCGCGGGCCGCTCGGCGACGCGTTCGGCCGGTTCGCGTGTCTCGGCCAACTCCGAACGGGCACTACTCGACGGCGGCGCGGTGTCGCGCGTCGGGGCGTTGAAGGCGAGGGCGTCCGACGATGACTCGAGCTGGCTCGACTCGTCGACGAACTGGTCGGCGGTGCGTCCGAGCGGGTCGTTCTGCTGCGTGACCACGACGATCCCCGCCGCGAGCGCGACCGACGCGGCGAGCCCGGTCAGCCCCGCGACACGGCCCCAGTGCACCCCGCGCGTCGGCTCGGTGGGCAGGTTTCGGCCGCGCGGCAGGGCGATCGGGCCGAGGTCGGGCGCGACGTCGTCCAGCAGCATGCGACGCTCGAGCGATTGGGTGAGATCCTGGACCAGGTCGGCGGGTGCCTCGGCCTGTGGAAGCGAGCGCAGGGCCGCTCGGTCTTTGCCGATCTCGGCCAACAGCGCGGCGAGTTGCGGGTCCTCGGAGAGCATCGCGTCGACTTGAGCGCGGCGCTCCGCGTCGAGTTCACCCGTGGTCGCCACCATGGTCATGATTCTGTCGTAGTCGACCGTGCAGAGGTTCTGAAGCGACGCCCGAGGCACAGATTTCGTGTACGCAAAGAACCGCTGGTA
>JBMYUK010000458.1:0-2463 GCA_049605275.1 Phycisphaeraceae bacterium | reverse complement strand
ACGACCAGATACGCCGCGATCGATACGACGAACGCAAAGACCGCCTTGCGCCCGCCCGCTCGCATGACCGACAGCACCACCGCCACCGCGCCGACGAACAGGGCCGTGAGCGCCGCCACCGAAAACGCGACGAAGATCGAACTCACCGGCACGCCCCCGAAGATCAGCATCACTGCGAACAACGGCAGCCCGCTGAACAAGAGCGCGAGGATAAAAAACAAGCGCCCGATCAACGACCCCAGCACGATCTGAAGATTCGACAGCGGCGTCGTCAACAGAATCGCGTACGTCTTGCCCGACTGCTCCGACGCGATCGCCCCGGCCATGAAGATCGGCGCGATCAGACACACCAGAACCACCTGCCCCATCGCCACGAAGCGGAAGATCTGCGACCCCGCCTGCGCCAACTCGCGCAGATCGCCCGAGCCCGTCAGCCCGCCCCCGGCCACCAGCCCGATGAACACGACGCCCATCAGGATCAGCAGATAGCTCAGCCGGACCAGCGCGTGATGATTGCGACGCGACGCGCCCTGCACGATCCGCACCACTTGAGGGTTGCCCGGAACCAGGCGCCACAGCCATAAAGTCATCGCCCGCATCGCCGAGCATCATACCGCCGCCGCTCGAGCCCCGCGCCCCGGCGATCAGCGGGTGTAACGCGCGGCGAGCCCTTCGATCGCCTCGTCAAACCCCTCGGGATCGCTCAGCCCGACCAGCGCCGCCGCGTCAACCCGCGTCTCGATCGCCTCGGCCGACCGACCCGCCTCGACCAACCGATCGAGCCGAGCGTCGAGCTCCGTCAGTCGATGCTGGATCGCCGCGTTCACCGACCACGGGCCCGCCGCGCTCGCGAGGTCGCGCGTCAACACGCTGCGCACCGTCGCGTCGTTCGCCAGCGTCAATCGATCCTCGATGACTCCGACGATCGGGTTCGGGTTCAGCACGCGCTCGTCGGTCTGCGAGAAGAACGCTTCGTGCGTCTGGGTCGCCAGTGTCTTGCCCGTCGCCGCGTCGATCAGATGCGCGCGCACGTCGAGCTCGCCCGATTTCGTGTACGTCTCGACCCGATAGTCCCACAGGTGTTGCCGGGTGATGGTGATGGTGCGGGGCGTGCACGCGAGCTCGCGTCGCAGGCGATCGACGCGCAGCCGAGCGCCGTAAGCCCCGTCGTAGTGGTGACGAAAGTGCGCGTCGTGACGGTGGTGATGCGCGTCGTAGCCGTGCCGCGCCGCGCGGTGATAGCTCCGGCAAGCGCGATCGTAGTCGCGCTCGGCGGCGCGCAGCCGCAGCAAGACGCGGTCGTATTCCGGATTGTGCTGCCGCTCTTGGGTCGTGTATCGCTTCGACCGATTCGCGGTGCGGTCGAGCGATAGATCGATGTCCGCCAGCCGGATCGACATCCGCACTTCGTATGTCGGCTTCGGTTCGTCCAGGCGAAGGCCCAGCGATTCGTAGGGCACCAGCGTCTGGTCGATCGCCGCGTCCAGCCGCCGCGGATCGATGTCGCCGCCGCTGTTCCCTTCGACCGTGATCGCCACCGCCAACGCAAGGCGATCGCGGACCGCGGCCCGCATCCGCGCGACGCCTTCGCGCGATCGCTCGGTCGACGCGTACCCCTCCGCACGCGTGTAGTTCAACAGCGCCGCGCCGAAACGCTCGGCCCGCTCTTCCGCCTCGCCCCAAGCGATATAGATCGCCGAGAGCCCTATTTGCGACGGCTCGTGACCGCTCTCATAGCTAAGCGAACGCCGATAAGCCGAGTGCGCCCCATCCAGATCGCCCGCCGAAAATTGGCCATCACCCAGACGCGCGTGATGCTGCGCGGCACGACCCGGCAACGCCTCACGCAACTCGCCCAGCCCGCGGTGCGAACGGTCGATCGCGAGCCCGGCGTCCGCCTCGGTGATCGCTCGGTCCCACTGCGATCGTCCCGCCGCGTCGTTCGCCTGCGCGAAGCGGTTCTCCGCTTCGGCCAGTTGTCCCTCCGCGCGCTTAAGCAGCACGCCCGCCTCGGTATGACCCGGCCAAACCGATAACGACTTCCGCAACGACGCGATGGCCGGCCCCATGCGACGCTCGTCAAACGCCGCCCGGCCCAACGCCGCGTGCGCCGCCGACTCGGCCAGATTCATCCGCGCATCGTGCAAACCCGATCGCGCCGGCAAGAGCCAGTCGTTCGCGGCGATCGCTTCGGTAAACCGCCGCTCGGCCGCGAGCCAGCGCCGATCGGCCGAGGCCGACACGCCTCCGCGATACGCCGCTAGCCCCGGGGTCGCCTCCGGCAACAGGCTCGGCGTCAACGACGCCAGCGCATCGGTCGATCGCGCATGACCCGGGTCGTGCCCAAGCGCCCGCTCGAGGTGATCCCGCGAGCGATCGAGGTCGCCGTCGTCCGCCGCCCGGACCGCTTGTTCGTACCGCCAATCCGCCGCGTCGCTCAGCAACTCGGGCAGCAACGCGGCC
>JBMYUK010000457.1:0-2465 GCA_049605275.1 Phycisphaeraceae bacterium | reverse complement strand
GTACGGCTATGCGCCGACGGGCAGGCCGATCGAATTGGTCGCGGCGCGGATCGAGGCGCTCGGTCCGACGCCGACCCTTTCGCCGGGTCCTCTCGGATCAGTGCGTCATGCGGCTTCGTTGCCCGCGGGCTATCGGCACCGCGATGCGCTGGCGGTCGGCGCGTCGCTGGCCGGGCCGGTGGTGATCGAGGCGTACGCCGCGACGACGGTGGTGCCGGAGGGCTGGTCGGTGCGCGTCTTGTCGGACGGTCAGATGATGCTTGAATACAAGGAGAAACGCGATGTCTAACGCCGACCCGATCGAGCTGGAGGTGTTTCGGCATCTCTTCGCGTCCGTGGCCGAGGAGATGGGCGAGCGGCTGATGCGCAGCGCGTACTCGTCGAACATCAAGGAGCGTCGCGACTTTTCGTGCGCGCTGTTTAATGCCGATGGCGAGATGCTCGCGCAGGCGGCGCACATCCCGGTGCACCTCGGCTCGACGCCGATGGCGGTCCGCGCGGTCATCGACGCGTTTGAGCTCGACCGAAAGGTGTCGGATACCAATGATGCGGTCTACGTCGTCAACGATCCCTATGCCGGGGGCACGCACCTGCCGGACATCACGGTGGTGCAGCCGCTGGTGTTGGCGGGCGATCGGCGGGCGACGTTTTACCTGGCGAACCGGGCGCATCACGCGGACGTGGGCGGGGCGAGTCCGGGTTCGCTTCCGATCAGCCGGCACATCGACGACGAGGGGCTTCGGATCACGCCGAGGGTGCTGGACGGGTCGGCGATCGATTGGATCGCTTCGGCGTCGCGGACGCCGGACGAGCGCCGGGGCGATCTGCGAGCGCAGCTGGCGTCGCTTCGCATCGGGGGCGAGCGGCTGCGCGACATGGCCGATCGCTACGGCCCGGCGACGGTCACGCGCCGCGGCGACGAGCTCATCGCCTACACCGAGCGCATCGTCCGCCGGCTCATCGCCGATCTGCCCGACGGCCGGTACGCGTTCGAGGACGTTATCGACGACGACGGGTTTGATGCAACCGACATCGCGATCCGCTGCGTGCTTGGGGTCGAGGGCGATCGCGCGACGGTCGATTTCACGGGTAGCGACGACCAGGTCCCCGGCCCGGTCAACGCGGTGCGAGCGATTGCGCTGTCGGCGGTCAACTATTGCTTTCGTTGCTTGTTGCCCGCGGACTTGCCGAGTAACGCCGGGGTGATGCGGCCGATCGAGGTGTTGACGCGAGCCGGTTCGATCGTCGACGCGGCGTATCCCGCGCCCGTGGCCGGCGGCAACGTCGAGACGAGTCAGCGTTTGGTCGACGTCGTGTTCGGCGTGTTGTCGAAGGTGCTTGCCGATCGCATCCCCGCGGCGTCGTGCGGCTCGATGAACAACATCACCTTCGGCGGCAACGACCCACGCCCCCGGAAGGGCAACAGTGCGTTCGCGTACTACGAGACCTTGGCCGGCGGCGTTGGGGCATCACCGACTCGCGCAGGCACCGACGCGTTGCACACGCACATGACCAACACGCTGAACACGCCGGTCGAAGCATTCGAGCACGCGTATCCGGTTCGCGTCGCCGAGTACGCGGTGCGGCGCGGCTCGGGCGGCGACGGCCGACACCCCGGCGGCAACGGCGTCACGCGGCGGTACGTCTTCGATGCCCCCGGGACCGTCACCCTGCTCACCGAGCGTCGGCGGTCGAGGCCCTACGGCCTGCAAGGCGGCGGCCCGGGTCAAGCCGGCCGCAACACCCTCACCGATGGCCGGGGCAACAACACCGAACTGCCCGCGAAGATCACCTTCGACATCGAGCCCGGGCAAACCCTGACGATCCACACGCCCGGCGGCGGTGGCTGGGGGCCTGGTCACTAGGCCGGGTCAGTGCCCGTTCCTTCCTTTGTCAAGGAAGGCAGGATCGGTTTCAGGCACCTTGTACTTCGCCCGCAGGCGGTCGAGTTCCGCGTGCAACTCGTCCTGGATTTCGGCGTACGCCGGGTCGCCGTAGAAGTTCTTGGTTTCCAGCGGGTCGACTTTCAGGTCGATGAGTTCCCACGCGTCGTAGCCGGGCTCTTCGTGGTTGTTCTTGTAGAACCGGATGAGCTTGTAGCGCTCGGTGCAGACGGCGTAGTGCCGGTTGACGACGTGCCAGCCGGGCATCTCGTAGTAGTGGTAGTAGTGGCTGGTTCGCCAGTCGTCGGGGGTGTTGCCCTTGAAGATGGGGACGAGTGATTCGCCCTGCATGTCGTTAGGCGCGTCGATGCCGGCGATGTCGAGGAAGGTCTGCGCGAAGTCGAGCGGCGAGACGATGTCGCCGTTGCGTGTGCCGGGCTCGACGACGCCGGGCCAGCGGACGATGAGCGGGGTGCGGAGTGATTCTTCGTAGACCCATCGCTTGTCGTACCAGCCGTGCTCGCCGAGGTAAAAGCCCTGGTCGGAGGAGTAGATGACGATGGTGTTTTGGTCGAGTCCCGT
>JBMYUK010000456.1:0-2470 GCA_049605275.1 Phycisphaeraceae bacterium | reverse complement strand
CTGGCCGGGCTCATCGGCGAACTCAGCGAAGACGAAGACATCGAGGCGTTCGACGGCAAGAACCCGGACGACGACCTCGAGTTCCGCGTGCAGATGGCCGACGACAACCGCGTCAAGCGGCTCTTAAACCTCGTGCTGCTGCAGGCGATCAAGGACAAGGCTTCGGACATCCACTTCGAGCCCTTCGAAGACGAGTTCAAGATGCGGTACCGCATCGACGGCGTGCTCTACGAGATGATCCCCCCGCCGATGCACCTGGCCGACGCGATCGTCAGCCGCATCAAGGTCATGAGCGGGCTGGACATCGCCGAGCGTCGCTTGCCGCAGGACGGACGCATCGAACTGGTCGTCGGCGGCTCGCCGGTGGACCTGCGCGTCGCGGTGCTCCCGACGATGTTCGGCGAGTCCTGCGTCATGCGCGTGCTCGACCGAAGCAACGTCAACCTCGACCTCGAGCAGGTCGGCCTGCGCGAAGACGACCTCGACACCGTCCGCCAGCTCATCAAGAAACCCAACGGCATCGTCATCGTCACCGGCCCGACCGGCTCGGGCAAGACGACGACGCTCTACTCCGCGCTCGCCGAACTCAACACGATGAGCGAAAAGATCCTCACCGCCGAGGACCCGGTCGAATACGACATCGACGGCCTCTGCCAGGTGCAGATCAACACCGCCACCGGGCTCACCTTCGCCAAGGCGCTCAAGAGCTTTCTCCGCCAGGACCCCGACATCATCCTTGTCGGCGAGACCCGCGACCTCGAGACCGCGCAGATCGCGGTGCAGGCGTCGCTCACCGGCCACCTCGTGTTCACCACGCTGCACACCAACGACGCGCCCAGCTCGATCGCGCGACTCATCGACCTCGGGCTCGATAACTTCCTCGTCACCGCGACGCTCGAGGGCATCGTCGCGCAGCGTCTGGTGCGAAAGATCTGCAGCCGGTGCAAGCAGGAGTATTACCCGAGCGAAGAGGAGCTGTTGCGACTCGAGATGACGGCCGAGGAACTGGGCGGCCGACCGCTTTACCGCGGCAAGGGATGCGACTTCTGCAACCACTCGGGGTTCAAGGGTCGGCTGGGCATCTTCGAGATCATGGTGCTCAACGACGAGCTGCGAGATATGATTATGAATGATGCTTCGTCGCAGCAACTGATGGTCAAGGCGCGCAGCGTCGGGATGCGCACCCTGCGGCAGTCCGGCATGCTCGCGTTGTTCGATGGCCTGACGACGCTGGACGAAGTCGTGCGTGAGACGCTCGTGGCGGATTAGCCGCGGCGTCGGTGGTTTTTTTCTCCTAAGCCTATGGGTGGGCTCAAGGAAACCTGTTTATGCCAACCTTTCAATTCGAAGCACTCAACGACGCGGGCAAACCGCAGAAGGGCACGATCAACGCCGCGAACAGCGACGAAGCGATCGCGCGCATCCGCAGTCAGGGCTTCTTCCCCACCTCCGTCCGCGAGCAAAAGACCAAGAAACGGACCGGCAGCGCCTCCGCCGCCAACGCCGCGGCCTCCGGCAACGCGCCCAAGAAAAAGAGCGCGATGGAGATCAGCATCAACATCGGCGGCGTCAGCCAGAAGCAGCTCATGCTCTTCACCCGCCAACTCTCCACCCTACAGGACGCGGGCCTGCCCATCCTCCGATCCCTCGAAATCCTCGAGCAGCAGCAGAAGCCCGGCCTCATGAAAAACGCCCTCAACGGCGTGCATGAAGACGTCTCCGGCGGCGCCTCGCTCTCCGACTCGATGGCCAAGCACCCCAAGGCCTTCAACACTCTCTACACCAAGATGATCGCGGCCGGCGAGGTCGGCGGCGTCCTCGACCTCATTCTCCAACGCCTCTCCGAGTTCCTCGAAAAAGCCGAGAAACTCAAGAAACGCATCATCTCCGCGATGATCTATCCCTCGGCCGTCATCTCGATCGCGACGATCATCGTCCTCGGCATCATGATGTTCATCGTGCCCAAGTTCGTCGAGATCTTCCAGGACTTCGACACGCAGTTGCCCCTGCCCACGCTGTTCCTGATCGACGCGGCGAAGTGGCTTGCCGGCCCGCTGATCCCGCTCGACAAGGGCGGCAACGGATCGTGGTTCCCCGGCTTCATCGTCGTCATCCTCGCGCCCCTCATCATCTTCCTGTTCTTTAAGTTCTCTAGGAAGACGACCGCGGGTAAGGCCATCATCGACCGCATGATGCTCAAGGCCCCGGTCATGGGCAAGCTCATCGCGATGTCCACGATCGCCAAGTTCACCCGAACCCTCGGCACGCTCATCAACGCCGGCGTCCCCATCCTCGACGCGATCAAAATCACCGCCAACACGACCGGCAACGACGTCTACGCCAAGGCGCTCATGGCCGACGTCAACGAGGTCTACCTGCGGCTCAAGGAGGTCAACGCCTGGCTCACCGAGCGCGGCGCCGAGGGCTTCGAGGTGCCCGTCACCCAGCCCGCCCACTGGGCCCTGCTGAC
>JBMYUK010000455.1:0-2470 GCA_049605275.1 Phycisphaeraceae bacterium | reverse complement strand
CCGATGACGACGCCGGTCGCGTGATCGATGAAGAAGGACTCGCCGATGGTCGCGCCGGGGTGGATGTCGACGCCGGTCTCGTTGTGCGCGTACTCGGACATGATGCGCGGGAGCATGGGCACGCCGAGGGTGCAGAGCTTGTGGGCGACGCGATGGATGAAGATCGCGTCGATGCCTGGGTAGCAGAAGACGGCCTCGTCGGTTCCCTTGGCGGCGGGGTCGCCGTCGAAAGCGGCCTGGACGTCGAGCGAGATCGCGTCGCGCAGGGCGGGGAGATAGGCGAGCATGTGGTCGGTCGCCTCGCGTGCCATTTGGTCGCATTCATCGCAGCGATCGCCGGAGCCTTCGTCCTTGACGTTCTGGCCGTAGCGCATGGACTGTCGGACTTGTTCGTAGAGCGCGGCGTCGAGTTGTTCGAGCAGGCCGGCGATGTGGTCGCGGACGTTGTCGGAGGTGATGCGTTCTTTGTCGAAGAAGCCGGGGAAGACGATGCGACGCAGGAGTTCGATGCAGCGTATCGCTTCGTCGCGGCTGGGGAGGAAGGTCGCGTCGATGTGCTGCGTCTTGGGGTCCTTGGGGTAAGAGTCCATCAGCGCGTCGGCG
This sequence comes from Phycisphaeraceae bacterium, assembly GCA_049605275.1. Lineage (GTDB taxonomy): Bacteria > Planctomycetota > Phycisphaerae > Phycisphaerales > Phycisphaeraceae > JAHQVV01. Next base: position 1,867 of record JBMYUK010000455.1, on the reverse strand, counting down.
ACGTCATCGAGTCGGGTCGAGCGGGCGAGGTCGGTGGTGGGGTCGGTCGGGGCGGGCATCGCTTGGGACATGATAGTTGGTCGCTGGCGGCGGGGCGGGTGACAGATGGAAAGGGTTTGAGGTTTTGCCGCGAGAGATAAATGACGCGAGAAAAGAAAAGCCCGCCTGCTGCGGGGTGCAACGGCGGGCTTGGGTGTCGGGTGCACGGTTTCGGGAGGCCGTAAGGCGGATGTCCCGAACCCCAATGCGAAGTGGGTGCGTCGCCGGGTCGTCCGGGCCTTCCACTCGAAGGAGGCTTGGCCGTCGCGCCCAGTACCAGCTCCCTTGGGGATCGACAGGTTCAGGAGCATTTGGCCTTAAGACGGCCTCTCGAAACCTGTGCAGCTGACACAATTACTTCGACTATTCTACCTCCGTTTCATGAGCGGTCCAATGCAATCGCGTGATGATTTGATGGCGAAGGCTCTGAAACGCCACCGCGTCGGGCTCGGCTCGGCTGGGCTTGGTTCCCCAAATCGGCGTTATTCCGCGCCGTCGTAGGCTTGGGGGATGACCAGTTCCATGCCGACTTTCAGCGCATCGGGACGCGGGCCGATGGCCTTTCGGTTGCGGGCGTAGATGAGGTCCCAGGCGTCGGCGTCGCCGTAGAACCGCTGGGCGATCCGCGAGAGGTTGTCGCCGGGGCGGACGGTGTACGACTGGTCCCGGCCCGGCGCGGGCGGACGCACCTCCTCGCGCTCGCGGATCGTGTCCTCGCGATCGGGCAGCACGATGACCTGGCCGACCTGCAGCCGCTTGGGATCGATCGAGGGGTTGGCCTGCGCGATTTGGAACCAGGCTTTTTCGTCTCCGTAGACCGCCACGGCGATGGAGGACAGCGTGTCGCCGCCCTCGACGGTATAGGTCCGCGGGATCGCGCTCGGCGTCGGCGGGGCGGGGCGGGTCGGCGGCGGGTCGTCCGGTTCGGCCTCCTCCGGCGCGTCGGTCGATGTCCCGCCGTCCGAGCCGGACCCGCCATCGGTCGCGGGTCCGCGACGAAACGTTTCGGATGGCGGCGTGGCGGCCTCGTCGCCGGTGTCAATCGTCGATGCGTCGAGCGGGTCGGCGGCGCCATTCGTCTCGGTCGAAGCCGCATCGCTCAGACGCTCGAGCGCCTCGGCGGGATCGAGGGCGTCAGCGTCCGCGTCGCGATCAAGCAGGGCGACGGCGTCGTCACTCTGCGGCAGCGGATCCAGACCGGGGATTAACTCCGGCTCGGCGTCGATCGTACGCTCGTTAACCACGGGCTCGCTCGGCTCAAAGGGCGCAATCGGTTCGGGCGTCAGACTCGGTCGAGCCTCCGGCGTGCCGTCCGCTTCGGTTGCGTCGTTGGCGCTCGACTGCTCGGCATACGCATCGTCGAGACCGACGACTTCTTCCCCGCCACCGCCGCCGGAGAACGAGTAGTAACCGACCACCGCGACGAAGACGACAAAAGCACCGAGCAGCACGATCTTGTAAGACGCGTTCATGGCAAGACTCCCTGTGCGATCATCACTGATCTTATCAGGATCATCTCGCCGAAGCGATCGCCGCTGGGCAGGCACGCTCGGGGCGCTTACAATGCTTGACACGTCAATTGAGCGCGGATAATTTCCGCAAGTTCAACCCTTTACGGAGATGCCGCATGGCCAGTCAGGAATCGCGCTTGGTCGTCGAACAGGACGGCGGGGTCACCCGCGTCGGTTTTCTCGACCGCAATATCCTCGAAGAGGCCAGCATCCAGCAGATCGGCGACGAGATCGGTGCGATCATCCAGGCGACGCCCAGCCCCAAGATCATGCTCAACTTCGACAACGTCGAGCACCTCTCTTCCGCCGCGCTCGGC
>JBMYUK010000454.1:0-2473 GCA_049605275.1 Phycisphaeraceae bacterium | reverse complement strand
AAGCCGCGCCGCGATCCCCCGGCCCGCCGAGGCCCGTTGACCTTACTCACCCGTTCGTCCGACCGATCCCATTTGTAGAAAGGAACACCATGCGACGCCTCACCACGACCCTCACCGCGCTACTCGCCGCCGCGATGCTCACCGGCTGCTACACGCCCGGTAACGCCTCGCCCGATCCCATCCCCAACGCCAACTACCCCCAGGTCGTCACGACCGGCTGGCTCGACAACGACTTCTACGTCGGCCCGCCGATTGTCGTGCCCGAAGACAACGGCCGACCCATGAAGGTCACCGTCGAAGTCCGCCGGCTCGAACCCGCCTGGAATCGCGAGCTGCCCTGCCAATACCGCTTCATCTTCCTCGACGAAAACGGCGCGGCCCTCGACCCCGACCCGACGTGGTACTACCGCAGCATCGAGCCCAAGGTCAAGACGATCCTGCAAGGCAGCGCCCCGGACACGGGGGCCGTCGACTGGCGCTGCGAGATCCGCAAAGACCGAGCCGACCGCCGCCGAACCCTTTGGCGGTGGTATTGAGGCGGCAGGCCGAGTGCGGCCTGGCTTAAAAGGCGGAGCAAAGCAGGGTTTCGTTGAGGTAGACGCAGAGGCTGTGTGCCGGGTCGAAGGCTCGTTTCGGCCCGGCTTTGATTTAGATGTGACCTGGCTGTGGCCCGATGTGTCGGCTGCACCGCTTGCGTCACGGATTGACCGTTTTTCGGGGTTCATGTACGATTCCAAGGTTCTATCGCGGGTGTACAGCGCTCATTGTGCACCCATTTATGCGTCGGGATGGGGTATCTCGACGATGTGAAACGACTCGAAACCAGCGACCTCCCGCGGCATTCCGCGCCGCGGGACGACCGCAAAACCCTCTGGCCTGCTAAGGAACCCACATCATGAACGACATCGCCAATGGCAACGGAATCAGCAAGCACGACAAGCTGATGTTCTGGGGCTGCTTCATCGCCCTCATCACCACCGCGTTCGCGTTTGTCTCGCGACTGTTCCTCCTCGGAGAATGGGGCGAGGAGTTCGGGCTCGACCCGGCGCAGGTCGGCGAATTGGCGGGCATCGGCATCTGGCCTTTTGCGCTGTCCATCATCGTCTTTAGCCTGTTCATCGACAAGATCGGCTACAAGTTCGCGATGGTCTTCTCCTTCGCGGGATATCTCATCTGGTCAGTCGTCGGCGTCGCGGCCTACTTCGTCTCTGACGGCGGCGACGGCGACACCGATCTCGCCTACAGCATGCTGTACTGGGGTTCGTTTCTCCTCGGTCTGTCGAACGGCACCGTCGAGGCCTACATCAACCCCGTTGTCGCTACGATGTTCCAGAAAGAAAAGACCAAGTGGCTGAACATTCTCCACGCGGGATGGCCGGGCGGCCTGGTCATCGTCGGCCTCGTGACCATCGGGCTGACGGCGATGGAAGTCGAGTGGTTTATCAAGATCGGCATCATCGCGGTGCCGGCGATCGTATTCTTTCTCATGCTCGTGCCGCTTAAATTCCCCGCCAACGAACGCGTCGCCGCCGGCGTGTCGTATCGCGAGATGATCGGCGAGTTCGGCGTGCTGACCGCGCTGGTCGTTGCGTTCCTCATGACGCTGCAACTCATCCAGTTCTTTCCGACGGTTTCGCCTTACGTTTTCATCGGCATCGGCGTGGCTTCGGTCGCAGCGGTCGGTCTGTACACGATGAACCTGGGCAACCCGCTGCTCTTCTTCCTCGCCCTCATCATGATGCCGCTCGCGACCACTGAGATCGGCACCGACTCGTGGATCGAAGAGATCATGAAGGGCGTCGCTGCCGGCAAGTTCGACCCGGGCCTGGTCCTCGTCTACACCTCCGCGATCATGTGTGCCCTGCGCTTTTGTGCCGGGCCGATCGTTCACGCACTGAGTCCGATCGGTCTGCTCATCGGCAGTTCGATCCTCGCGATCGCCGGTCTGTGGTGGCTCTCCTTCTCGACCGGTGTCATGATCTTCGCCGCGGCGACGCTCTACGCATTCGGTAAGACTTTCTTCTGGCCGACCATGCTCGGCATCGCCGGCGAGCAAACGCCAAAGGGCGGCGCGTTGACACTCAACGCGCTCGGCGGCATCGGCATGCTGGCCGTCGGCACGCTCGGCACCGTCTACATCGGTGTCCTTCAGTCCGACAAGCAGATCGAAGCCATCGTCGCAAACGAAGAACTCGCCGAAGAGGTCCCCGGCCTAGTCGTCGACGACAAGCTCACCGCGACGCAAGAGAAGGTGACCTACGGCATTATCAAATACGAAGCCGTCGATAACGCACAACTCGATACCTTGCTCGAGCCACTCGGCGAAGAAAAAGCCGCCGAGGTCAGTGCCGAGATCAAGGAAGTGAAGGAGAACAGCGCCCAGGGGGCACTTGCCAATATGGCGATCTTCCCTGCGATTATGCTCGCGGCATACGTCGGCATGTTCTTCTACTTCAAAGCCAAGGGCGGGTAC
>JBMYUK010000453.1:0-2477 GCA_049605275.1 Phycisphaeraceae bacterium | reverse complement strand
CGGTGGGCCGTTGCCGCTACGTCATCTTCCTGGATGAGGACGCGGGCATTGTCAACGACGCGGTTCTGTACCGCCTGGAACAGGATCGCTTCTGGCTATCCCCCGGCGACGGTGACGTGCTGCTCCTGCAGACCCGCAACGGCCGAGGCGACCATGTGGATCAGCGTATCGGCCATGGGCTTGGTGACTTTGCTACCCGGGTTCATGGTGACCATCACGCTCGCGGAAGGGTCCACGTGCGAGACGCCGAAGCCGTTACTCATCGGCTTATCGAGGATGACCGACGCGGCGTCGACGTTCGGAAAACTGCCGATCACCGCCGAAAGAAACTGTCCCTTGGCGAGCAGATACTTGCGGTTTTTGTCGGTGCTGCTGTGCATCCAGCTGCTGTTGTCATCGGACAGCAGCTGATCGAACGCGGCGGAGGCGTTGGGGTTCAGATGCCCGGCCCGGCTCAGCGAAGCGACCGCCTGATGCAACTGGTCCTTCGCGACGAGCAGTTCCGCGCCGTTCACCCGGTACGCGATGCCGTCGGCCTGCAAGACGGTCGCCGCTTCCGCGGTCGTTCCCGAGGTGATCGGGTTGACCGGCACCATGTCGGCCGCGCCGCCCCAATACACGAGCATCCCCCCGACCAGCAGCATGATGATGACCATCGAGCCGATCAGCCAGCGCGTCGCGAAACTAAGCCCGCCGAGTTGGGCCTGGATCTGCGTGAGATTGCGTTTGAGAAACTCCATGGTCGGCCTCCATGCCGTGCGCGGCTTCGCCGCTGAGTCCCGAGGCTTGTGTCGCCTCAGCGTGAGGGCGGAGCATCCTGCTCAAGCCTCAGGCCGGACGCCTCATCCGTCCTACACCCGAATCTGCTTCACCTCTTCGTAGGCGTCCATCAATTTGTTGCGCACCTGCAGCAACATTTCGAAGGCTACGTCGGCCTTGGCCTTGGCGTTAAACACCGTCGCGGGGTCGTTGCGCTGGCCCGTCGCCAAGTCGGCGATCGCGGTCTCCGCCTCTTCCTGAAGTCGATTGACTTCTTGGATGTTCTGCATCAAGACCTGCTTGAAATCCGGGCCCTCGATCGGCTTTTGCGCACGCTCCATGCTCACGCCCTTGCCGGGAGTGATGCCTTGGGTCGGAATGAGGCCGAGGGGGTCGGTCATGTTCGGCAGGAAACGGGGTCAACGAAACGCTACGCGAGCAAGCGCAGCGACGTCTGAATCATCGACTTAGTGGCCTCCGCGGCCGCAATGTTTGCCTCATACGCGCGCGAGGCTTCGAGCATGTTCACCTGCTCCATCATCGGATCGACGTTCGTCGATTTGATGTAGCCGCGCTCGTCGGCCGTGGGATTGGTCGGGTCATACTTCTCTTTGAAGTGCGGATCGAGCAGGATCTCGCGGACGTGAACACCGCTTGGATTGCCCGTGCTTGGATCACCGGGCGCCAGAACCGCGATGCGACGCTGGAACGGATTGTTCTCGCCGTTGGCATCGAAGTTGGCGTTCTGGTTGGCGATGTTCGCGGAGATCGCCTGAGCGCGCGTGCGTTGTGCGACGAGGGCCGAGGTCGAGGTGTCGAGTGCTCCGAACATGGCGAGCCTTAGGCGGTTGGCCGTTTGCCATCAGCGTCATGGTGTCGAACCTTTGCTGGCTAATGGCGAGCAGCGAAAGGCGGACGGCTAGGCTACGAGACGCGTTCGCGAATCGCGGTTCGCAACAGATCGAACTGACTCTTGAGTAACTCGACGCTGGTTCGGTGCGCGAGCGCGTTCTCGACGAGGTCCTGCATGGTCCGTTCGACGTCGCGGTTGTTGTGGTCGTGGAACAGGATATTTTCGTTCTTCTCAGCCGGCCTGAATCGCATCCCGCCGCCGCGGACGCGGACCTGATTGCTGTCGCTTAGTTCGAGGTCGCGACGCATCGCGTTGGGCTTTCTCGAGCGTTCGTCGAGCGCGTTTCGCAGTTGCTTCTGGAACTGCGTCGGATCGAGGTCGGTGGGCTTGTAGAACGGCGTCGATAGATTGGCGATGTTGTTGGCGATCAATTCCTGCCGCGCACCGGTGAACTGCACCATCCGCTCGAGGACGGGCATCGATCCGTAACTGAACATCCCTTTAATCACGCCAAGGTCTCCGTCGCGGCGAGCGAAACGGGATCGCGCCAAAGCCCGCCGCTCAATATGGGCAAGCAATCGGCGTACCCCGCATCGATAATGATGCTTTCCTCGGATTCGAGTCTGCCCTCGATGTAAACGATCGCGCCAAAGCAGCCGCCGCCGCGCAACAATTGCGCGGCCTCGGCCGAATCTGCGCAGACAACTTCGACGGTGTCAGACGGATTGAGCAACGAGGTTCTGCTCCTTCCACTTCTTAAGTTTCAGCCCGAGCGTCCGAACGCCGATGCCCAGCGCCTGCGCGGTTCGCGTCCGGTTTCCGCTGAATCGGCCCAATGCGCGGATGACTTCTTCGCGTTCGATCT
>JBMYUK010000452.1:0-2498 GCA_049605275.1 Phycisphaeraceae bacterium | reverse complement strand
GATCACGAAAATCCCGCGATCCCGTCAAAGCGAACTACCACTCCCCATCCAGCATCTTCCCGATCGCGTGCGCGACTCCGTGCTCGTCGTTGCGCAGCGTGTGGTAGTGAGCGGATTCTTTAATCACCGGGATCGCGTTGCCCATCGCCACCGCGCAGCCCGCGCGCTCGAACATCGGCACGTCGTTGATCTGATCGCCGATGACCGCGATCTCGCGCGGCTTGACGCCGTTCTGCGCCGCGACCCACTCGATGCCGCGCCACTTCGTCACCCCCGCCGAGAAACACTCGACGATGTGAGACGGCTCGGCCGCGCCGGGGTCCTGCAACGCCGCGAACGAAAACGCCTCGACTCGGTCCCCGAACGAATCCCGCAACGTGTCAACCACCTCGCGAGCCCGGCTCCCCAACGCGATCGACCCGATCCGCACCACGTGCTCGAGCACCGCCGCGTCGAGCTTCGGCCGAACCGCCCAACGCAAATCGTTGTGATCGAACCACCACTTCGTGTTCGTCGTCGGCTCGCCCCGGCCCGTTACCACGTACTCAAAACCCGTCTCGACCGGATCGGTGTACAGCAGCACCGCCTCGTCCTGCTCGGCCATCAACGCAACCAACGCACGAGCCAAATCCACATCGAACGCGGCACGGTTGCGCGTCTGACCGTCGCGCAGCCCCACCACCATCGCGCCGGTGTTGAAGACACCCACCTCCGTCTCGGGCATCGCATCGACCACGCCCCGCGACTCGCCCCAGCCCCGACCCGTACACGGGATCACCATCGCCCCGGCCTCGCTCGCCGCACGCAACGCAGCGCGATTCGCTTCGCTCACCTTCCCCTCGGGACAAAGCAGCGTGCCATCGAGATCGATCGCAATCAGCCGGTAACGCATAAACAAACTTTAGATGATTCGTCTTGGACAGGATTGCAGGCTTTATCGATTAACTGAATGGGAACCAAAATCAAAGGAGGTTTGAAATCCTGTGAATCCCGGCAACCTTGAAGTCCTGCCAAAAATCTAGCCCTCTCATACTTAAGCCGGGTCCACAAAGTCCACCACGCCATCTACCGCCGGCACGATCCCCGCCTCGGCACCTTCGGTCAGTAGCCGCTGCACCGCGCGTCGACCGCGGTCGCCGTAGTCCAGCGTCCACTGGTTCACGTACATGCCGACGAACTCATCCGCCAGGTCCGCGCCCATGTCCCGCGCCCAGTTCAGCGCGAACGCAACCGCTTCTTCGCGATGCTTTAGCGCATACTCGATCGAGTCCAGAAGCACCCGGCAGACCGTCGGCATGGCCTCGCCCAGGTCCCGCCGAATACAATTCCCGCCCAGCGGCAACGGCACGCCACGCGATTCACTCCACCACTTGCCGAGATCGACGACCAGCGCTAAACCGCTATCTTGATAAGTGATCTGTCCTTCGTGAATAATCAGGCCCGCGTCGTATTCGCCGGCGACGACCTTCGGGATGATCTCGTCGAACATGACGTTTTCAAACTGTACATCGTCTTTGGTGAGCCCTTGCTCTTTGAGCCAGAGCTGGGTCGACAGCCAGGCCGTGGTCTGCTCGCCGGGGATCGCGAGCTTCTTACCTTTGATCGATTCCGCAGCGAGCGGCTGACCATTCCGGGGGCGGGGGGCGACGATCATCGGGCCGTAGCCGTCGCCCATCGACGAGCCGCAACTCGTCAGCGCATACTTGTCGGCGACGTAGGGGTACTGATGGATCGAGATCGCGGTGATCTCGAGTTCGCCCTTCGCGCTGCGGACGTTCAGCGACTGGATATCTTCGAGCACGTGAACAAACTCGTAGCCCTTCGTGTCGATCTTCGGCGTGTAGCGGTTGCCATCGGGCCCGACGAAGTTCGCCAAGGGCCACCACATAAAAGCATCATCGGGGTCCGGGCTGTGCCCGATGCGGAGCGTTTGCGTTTCGGTTGCGGTCATGGTGGTAGTGTAGGCGTTACCCCGTTTAGCGTGCGGGCTCGCCCGCACACCTCCCGCACAAAAACTTACACAACCCCCGTCCACGTGACAGCTACCTGTCACACCGCACCGCTACCTTGCCCGCATGATCCAAGCCTACCACCTCATCCTCTCGTTCTACGGCTTCTGGCTGCCCAACGACGAACGCGGCTCTTGGTCCGAGCGCGTCCGCAAAGTCGAGCTCCGACGCTTCGGCCCAGCCAGCAAAGTCGAAACCCGGCAATCTCGCGCCGACCAACCCCTCAACCCCGCCCGACGCGAGGCGATGCGATGCGATGCGCCCTGAAGTACCCGCCCGTTCGAATCAACGGGGAGCAGGCAAGGCTCGTCGCCTCCGGCTTCGCCCAGGCCTGCGTCGATTCACACTACGCCATTTACGCCTGCGCGATCCTGCCCAACCACACGCACCTGGTCCTCGCCCGTCACGAGTCCCCCATCGAGCAGATCGCCAGCCACCTCAAAGCCCGCGCGACACAACGCCTCAACCACGCCGAGATGAACCCGCTGC
>JBMYUK010000451.1:0-2503 GCA_049605275.1 Phycisphaeraceae bacterium | reverse complement strand
GGTGGCGGTGACGGAAACAGCGCCGCGGGGTCGCTGGTGCTGGTGGCCATGATGCGCGAACCGTTGCCGAAGACCGTAATCTCGGTGGCCCCGGCTTCGCGCCGCAGGTCAACGTCTCGGGCCTCGAACTGTCGAAGGACGGCGACTGGCTGTACTACCACACGATGTCGGGCCGACGCATCTACCGCGTGCCGACCGACGTCCTCCGCGACGAGCGGGCCGGCAACTTCGCGCGCTCGGCCAAGATCGAAGACCTCGGCCCGACCGGCTCGGTCATCGACGGCATGTGGCTGGACCGAGACGACAACCTCTACCTCGCCGCGATCGAGCGCGACGCGATCATCGTGCGTCGACCCAGCGGCGCGATCGAAACCTTCGTCGCCGACCCCCGGCTCAAGTGGCCCGACTCGCTCGCGATGGGCCCCGACGGTTACCTCTACTTCACGACGTCGATGCGACACCTGCGTCAGCCCTATCGTCTGTACGATCAGGTCGACGAGCCGTACTTCGTGATGAAGACCTCGCCGGATCTCGTAGCGCGTGCGAACGTGACGCGTCGGATCGCGGACGAGAAGCAGGAAGAGGCGCGCTGGTACGCGGCGCAAGCGGGCGAGGCGGCGCGGTTGGCGAAGATCGCCGCCGAGCAGGCCGAGCGAGAACGCCTCGAAGCGCTCGCTCGTGAGGAACTCGCCAAGGCCGCCGAGGACGACGCGCAGGATTCGTTGAAGCGTCACGAATTCACGATCGCGAAGATCGAAGAAGCGGCGAAGGCCAAGTCTCAAGCCGCGGACCAGGCCGCGAAGCTCTCCGACACCGCTCGCGAGCAGGCCACCGAGGCTCAAGTCGCCGCGGAGAAGGCGCGACAGGCGGCCGAGATCGCTCGCCGCCTCGCCGAGGCAGCGAAGCTGAAGGCCGAGCAGACCAGGCTCGCGCAGCTCGAAGCGGCGCGTGGCGCAGAGGAAGCGGAACTCGCCAAGCGTGAGCACGAAGCGGCGATGGCGCATGCGGCACAAGCGGCGAAGGCCGCCGCCGAGGCCGAGGCGATCGCCAAGTCGCTGCAGGACGAAGCGACGCGTGCGTTCGAACTGGCGGAACAGGCTCGAATAGCGGCCGAGCGTGAACGGCTCGCCGCCGATCAGTTGCAGGCTCGCGCCGCCGAGGCGCGGGGCGCCGCGGCCCTGGCCGAGGACCTCGCGCTGCAGGCCGAGTACGCCGAGATCGATCCGCAGAATAAGCCCATCACCGGCACGGCGGACGTCCCGACGACGACCGACTGATCGAGGCATAGCGACACAAAGAGGAATCGCCGGTTCGCTTCGTCGGGCCGGTGTTTTTCTTTGGGATGCTCGGGGTATCATCGCGGACATGACCGAGCCCGAAACACCGCGCGTCGACCGCATCACGATCCCGATCCGCGTCCGTTATTCAGAATGCGACCCGATGCAGATCGCCCATCACGCGTCCTACCCTGTCTGGATGGAGATGGGTCGGACGGAGCTGCTGCGGGCTCAGGGCGCGAACTACCGCGACTGCGAGGCCAACGGGATCTTCTTCGCCGTTGCGCGGATGAATATCCGCTACAGCAAACCCGCGCGTTACGACGACGCGTTGCAGCTCACCGTTGTCGGCCTGCCTTGCGCCGGGGTGAAGGTCGACCATCGCTACGAGCTTCGCCGCGGCGACGACCTCTTGATGAAGGCCCAGACGACGATCGTCTGCATCACCGAAGCGGGCAAGGCTGTCCCCGTGCCCGAGGGCTTGTTGCCTTAACACAGTGGCCGCGGTGTCGTTTTGATCCGGTTCGTCGGATCGCCCCTAAGTCGCCTCCGGATTCTGCCGACAGCCTCTACGTCGGGCGCGTTGTCTCGCGCTCGCCCGCCGGCGCTTCTGCCGGCCTGGAGGCGAACGATGTCGGGCTCTGCCCTCTGGTTTGTCGGGGTGCTGCTGGCCTTGCCGACCGCGTGGTGGGCCGGGCGATCGTGCGCGACGCTCCGAGACCCGATTAAGCGGGCCGTCGTCATCGGCGGCGCGGTGTTGATGCTCTTGGGGTGGGCGGCGCTGATCCGACACCCGGCCGTCGCGGTGCAGGTTTTCCCGGTGGCGATGCTCGCGCGGATCGAAGGGATCGGGGCTGCGCCGCTGTTTGTCTTCATCCTGGGCGTGGGCTGGCATCTCGCCACCTTCCGCCGACAGCGCGCGGTCACGGTGCTGGGCCTGATGCTCGGCGCCGCGTACTTCCTGCAGGGCGGACTCTGGATGATGCAGCCCACCCCGACCAACGCCTTCGAAGACGAGATGTACGGTCTGGTCGTTCCGCAGACGCAGGACTATTCGTGTGTGCCCGCCGCGTCGGCGACGGCGCTGATGCGTCCGTCCGAAACGGCCTCGGAGCACCGCGGGCAGGAGTCGTCGATGAGCGGAGGCAGGCATACGCCGCACACCGTGTGCCCGCAAGGAGCCAGCTCGCATGGAAAGCTGAGAAGCTCTTGGCATGCGGCGCATT
>JBMYUK010000450.1:0-2511 GCA_049605275.1 Phycisphaeraceae bacterium | reverse complement strand
GGCCCGCCGATGAGGGTCGTGCCCGCCGGCACGGAGCGCGTCCCGCCCAGTTCCTTCCTGATAGTCGGCTTCATCCCCTCGGGAAATTCGTATTCAAAACCCAAGTGCCACTTGCCGATCGCCGAGGTCCGGTAGCCCTGCGACTGTAAGAATTCGCCGACGGTCAGCGTGTCCTTCGCGATCAGCGGCGGATCGCCCTTGCCGCCCTTGCCGCTGAGTACACCCCGCTGCAGCCTCGTCCGCCAGGCGTATCGGCCGGTCAAAAGCGCGTAGCGCGTCGGCGTGCAGACCGACGAGGCGCTGTGCGCATCGGTGAAACGCATGCCCTCGCGCGCGAGCCGATCGATGCCGGGCGTCGGCAGCGGGCTATCGGGGTTGTAGCAACGCGCATCGCCGTAGCCCTGATCGTCGGCGAGGATGTAGACGATGTTGGGCTTGTCGGTCGGCGATCCCTCGGCAGACACCGCGGGCAAACCCATCATCCCGAACAGGCACAACCGAACGCTCATGCGCAACACGAACGCGAACACTTCGTATGAACTCAACCGCAGCGACTCAATCATCGGTCCGTATCTCCGGAGGTAGGATCGCGTCGCGGATGCGCTCCTCGGCGTTCTTCGGGTCCTTGTCGCGCATCGTACGGATTAAGTCGACGAAGTCCGCGACCGTCATCCCGCGCTCGGCGAGCATCATCTTAAAACCCGCTTCGTCCACGCCGCGGCGCATCTGATCTTCCAACTCCGTCAGCACCAGACGCGCCTCGGGCTCGCTTCGCCGGCGTCGTCGGTCGTCGCCCTCGTCCTCTTCGACTTTCTCCCATCGCACCACGCCGACCTGGAAGCCCGCATCCTCCAGCCCCTCCCACCGGTCGCCGACGCGAAGCCCACGCGTGTCGTAGCCGACGAGACGAAACGTCGCGCCAAAGCCGTTGTCATCGTCTTCCTGTTGCTCCATCAGTCGGATGCGCTGGCGGTAATCGAAGTTGAGAACGTCGCGGTTGATCTCGCCGGTCTCGCGCTCCATGCGTTCCTGGTCGCGGGTGTAGGCCGCGCGCAACTCGTTGCGATCGACCAGCCAAAGCGCCTTGACGATCATCTCGTCTCGGCCGAGCACCTCGACGACCTCGGCCGAGTCGACCCAGCCGTAGCTGCCGATGTCGAGGTTCGGCAGAGCTTTGACGTATGCCTCGGCGTCGGCGCGGTCGGGGTAGACGGTCTGCTTGCGGGTGAGGTTGCCGGTCTTCACCTCGCGCTGCACCTTCATCGCCTCCATCGCCTCGGTCACGCTGAGCCCGCGCGAGCTGTCGAGCCGGCGGTCGTAGTGCGGGATGAAGACGTAGCCGCCGTCGAGTTCGCTGGCGTAGGCGGCGTACTTCCGCCAGTTCGCGCGGAAGCCGCGATAGACCGCGTCGGCGATCGGCGTGCCGTCGACCTCGGTCTCGCGTGCCTCGGCGTTTGGCACGCTCGACAGCGTCAGCAAACCGATCAGCACGATCAATCCGCTCCATCGCATCGCTCGATTCATCTCGCGGCCTTTCTAAGCGTCATGTCCTTGCCCCGCCGACCGTCAGCGCGACGTTCCCGCTGCCGCTGCGAAACCCCTCGAGGTCCAGCGACACGTACAGGTAGCCCGCGGCCTTCACCGCCTCGGCCACCCGTATTCTGACGCTCGAGTCGAGCATCTGTTGCATCTGATCCGCGGGCAGTTCAATGCGCGCGACCTGTTCGTGGTGGCGGACACGCAGGCCGACGAACCCCATCGCACGAAGCGCCGCCTCGGCCCGCTCGACCTGCGCGAGTCGCTCGGGCGTGACCGGCGTGCCGTACGGGATCCGACTGGCCAGACACGCCGCCGCGGGCTTGTCCCAGTTCGGCAGGCCGAGGTGCCGGGCGACTTCGCGGACCGCTTCTTTATCGAGTTTGGCTTCGACCAGCGGCGAGACGACGCGCCCCTCCTCGGCCGCGCGCAGGCCGGGGCGGTGATCGCCGAGGTCGTCGGCGTTCGTGCCGTTGAAGATCACGCCGAACCGCTTAGCCGCGGCGTAGGCGTGGAGTTGTTCGTAGAGATGCGTCTTGCAGTAGTAGCAGCGATCCCCCGCGTTGGCTCGATAGCCCGGATCGTCCTGCTCGTTGGGCTCGATGACGTCGAGGGTCAGGCCAAGCCCCTGCGCGATCGACCGCGCCTCGGCTAGTTCCGCGCGCGGCAGCGAGGGCGAGTCACCGATCACCGCGATCGCGTCGGCCGGACCCAGCACTCGATGGGCAGCGACCGCGACCAGCGTCGAGTCGACCCCGCCGCTGTACGCGGTCATCGCCCGGTCGTGAGGCCGGATCGCCGCCTCGAGTCGCTCGAGCATCGCCGCGGGGTCGAGTGCTGCAACAGCCATGCTCTTATTCTACTTCTTCTGACGAACACTCAAGTCAAATCTGCAATAGCTGGACATCTACGGTTAGCGTGAAGCGGCCTGGTTGCACGAGCGAGGGCGTGGATTTAGACTGTGCGGCTCAATAA
>JBMYUK010000449.1:0-2518 GCA_049605275.1 Phycisphaeraceae bacterium | reverse complement strand
AGATCCGCCCCGTCCCCGAGCCGGGCTCGCTCGCACTACTTGGTCTGGGCGGCCTGCTGATCGCTCGCCGACGCCGCGGCTAAGGAATCGGTCCAGCGCGACATAAAACGCAAGATTTTCCGGTGCCGCAGGTTTAAACGCCTGCGGCACCTTTGCAGAAACCCGTATTTTCCCAGAGGAGTTAGATCGAATGGGTCGCCTGATGTTCAGCTTAAAAATACCCCTGACCTGCTTGCTGAGCCTGCTCATCGTTGGCCAGGCCTCGGCCGCCGCCGACACCGTCATCACCTATGCCGACCCCACACCCGGCACGGTCCCCGAAGGTACGCCGATCAAGGTCTTCCTTGCCGGAGGCCAGTCCAACATGCGTGGCCGAGCGACCGTGCTCGATAAAAGTAACGGCAACGCACAAAACCTCCCTGTTGACATGCGCGGCGAGCAGACCGATGTCTTGATGGTCCGCGGTTCGCAAAACCGCGTCGGCGACACGCTCGATTATCTCCAGCCCGGCTACAGCGAGGAAGACCCGGGGAGCTTCGGCCCGGAAGTGCCCTTCGGTCGCACCATCGCAGACCTGTTCCCCGAAGAAAACTTCGCGATCCTCAAATACGCCCGTGGCGGCACTAACCTCCGATCCAACTGGAACCCCGACAACCCGAACGAGAACGACTACGACAAGTTCATCCAGACCGTGAACAACGGCCTGCAACTGCTGACCGACGCGGGGTACGACGTCCAGATCGTCGGCATGATCTGGCACCAGGGCGAGTCCGACGCGTTCGACCAGACCGCGGAGAACCTGACCTACCAGCCGGACCTCGTCGACTTTATCGCCGATATCCGCAGCAATTATGGCGAAGACCTGCCCTTCATGATCGGGGGGATCAACGATGTGAGAGACGGCACTGACTTCATCATCCAGCAGCAACAGGCCGTTGCGACCAGCGACGACTTCGCCACCTTTGTTCGCGGCGATGACCTGACTTTTGCCGACGATTTTCACTTCGATGCACCGGGCATGATCACGCTGGGCGAGCGTTTCGCCAACCAGTACGCCGCGGACTACGGCAGCCTGATCCCCGAGCCCAGTTCGCTGATGCTTCTCGGTGTGGGCGGGCTTGCCCTAGTGCGTCGTCGCCGCGATTGGGCGGGGCGGTAATCCGACGATGGCTCAAAGAAATCATTTTGTGAGATTTTTAATGCGTAACACAAAAATAGCTTGTCTCCTCGCGACTTGTGCGCTGCTGAGCGCGCCGCAGGCCGACGCCGCGGAGAAAGTCCGCGTCTTCATCATGGCCGGCCAGTCCAACATGCAGGGTCTGGGTCAGGCCGACTGGGGTGTCGATTACCTCGGGTTTAACTCCGAAACCAACAAGCACGAATACAGCGAAGCCTACGTCGGCGGCCCCGGCAGCCTCCGCCACTATGCCCAAACCGTGAACCCCGCCGCTTACGGCCACCTGCTCGATGCCAACGGCGACTGGAAAGTCCGTGACGACGTTTTCATCTGGTCGCGCAACGGCCAGGACCTGCCCGGCATCGATGATGACGACAGCAAAGACAACGACACGCTCATGGGCAACCTCACCATCGGCTACGGCGCACGACCCAGCAGCGGCCGACTGCAGATCGGCCCGGAGTTCGGCTTCGGACACGCCGTCGGCGACGCCTTCGACGACCAGGTCGCCATCATCAAAATCGCATGGGGCGGCAAAGCGCTCGCTTACGACTTCCGCCCACCCAGCGCAAGAGACCTCGACCCCAGCGACCCGCAGTACATCGACTGGACCGTCAAAGGCGTTCGACAAGACGGCAGCGGCAGAGACAACTACCCACCCGAAAACGTCGGCAAGTATTACGACCTGACCGTCAGCAACGTCAAGGACGCCCTCGTTGACCTCGCCGCTCAGTTTCCCGACAAAGAACTCGAACTCACCGGCTTCGCCTGGCATCAGGGCTTTAACGACCGCTTAGACACGCAGTTCCGCACGCAATACGGCGAGAATCTCAAGGACTTCATCACCGATATCCGCGATGACCTCGATGCACCGGACTTGCCCTTTGTGCTGGCCACCACCAGCCAGAACCCCACCTACCGCGCGACCCGAACGCTGCAGATGATCACGGAACAGCTTAGCGTGACCGATCCAGACGACCCGAACTTCGTCGATAACACCGCGGGCTTCGACACCAGCGACCTGTGGCGCGAAGTCGAGGAATCGCCCAGACCCGATGGCGCCCACTGGAACCAAAACGGCGAGACGTACTACCTCATCGGAGACACCCTGGGCCAGGAGATGGTCACGCTTGTCCCCGAGCCGGCTTCGCTGACGCTGCTGGGTGTCTGCGGGCTGTTGATCACGCGTCGTCGCCGAGAGGTGTCGCGACATTCAGTTTGATTCTCCTTCAAGTGGTGCCGCACACCGAAAGGCGTGCGGCGCCTTTTGTAATCCGCGGCCAATTTGAAGGCCGCAGTTGAAATAGCCGGCGGCCTACGGTCGCCGGACGAGAGAACAGA
>JBMYUK010000448.1:0-2533 GCA_049605275.1 Phycisphaeraceae bacterium | reverse complement strand
GCCGAATTGCTCGCCGACCCGATCATCCAGACTGCGTCGCTGGGTACGGCCGAGGCCACTGACGGAGGGCGACTCGTCGAGGTCCACTACAAGCCCGGCGTCATGGACCCCGTCGCCGAGTCCACCCGAGACGCGATCTGCGAGATGTTCCCCGACATCGACCCGCAAGCCGTCTACGTCGCGACCGGCGAGCGCTACGACATCCAAGGCGAGTCCGACGACGCGTCGCTCACCCGCTTCGCCGAGACCGCGCTGGGCAACCCCGTGATCCAGGACGTCTACTTGTCCTCGCACCACCCCAGCGCCTTCCCCCACGGCAGCGCCTACGACTTCCAGCTCGGTCACGCCAAAATCCTCGGCCTCAGCGACGACGAACTCACCACCCTCTCCCGCGAAGGCCACCTCTTTCTCTCCCTCGACGAGATGAAGTGCATCCAGCAGTACTACCAGGACGCCGGCCGAGAGCCCACCGACATCGAACTCGAAACCCTCGCCCAGACATGGTCCGAGCACTGCGTCCACAAGACCCTCAAGGCAAACATCATTTATCACTTCAATGACATCCGTGTAAGCGAAGAAAATCGAGTCAGAGATAAAACGTTTAGTTGGCAGAACCGCCCTGGTCATCGCGTGATGCGCAACGGCACAGTCGAGATTGACAACCTCCTCAAGTCCACCGTCGCCGCCGCGACCTTCAAACTCAAGGAAGACCCGCGCATCGGCGACTGGCTCGTCTCCGTCTTCGACGATAATGCCGGCATCGTCAAGTTCGACGACACCCACGGCGTCGCCATCAAGGTCGAAACCCATAACCACCCCTCCGCCATCGAGCCCTACGGCGGCGCCGCGACCGGCATCGGCGGCTGCATCCGCGACATCATGGGTACCGGCCTGTCCGCCAAGCCCATTGCAAACACTGATACGTTTTGTGTTGCCCCGCCCGACACGACCGAACTCCCCGCGGGCGTGCTGCACCCCAAGCGTGTCCTCCGCCGCGTCGTCGACGGCGTCCGCGACTACGGCAACCGCATGGGCATCCCCACTGTCGACGGGGCCGTCTACTTCCACAACGACTACCTCGCCAACCCCCTCGTCTTCGCCGGCTGCGTCGGCATCATCCCCCTCGACAAATGCTTCGGCGAACCGCAACCCGGCGACCGCATCGTCATCCTCGGCGGCGCGACCGGCCGCGACGGCATCCACGGCGCGACCTTCTCCTCTGACGAACTCACCGACACCCACGCCGACGAGTTCAACCACGCCGTGCAGATCGGCAACGCCATCACCGAGAAGAAAACGCTCGACGTCATCCTCCAGGCCCGCGACTTTCGTGACCCCGCGACCGGAGAAACCAAGTGCCTCTTCAACGCGATCAGCGACTGCGGCGCAGGCGGTTTCTCCTCCGCCATCGGCGAGATGGGCGAAAAGGTCGGCGCGTACGTCACGCTCGACACCGCGCCGCTCAAGTACCGCGGCCTGAGCTACACCGAGATCTGGATCAGCGAGGCGCAGGAGCGCATGCCCCTCGCCGTGCCCCCGGAACACGTCGAGACAATCAAACAACTGGCCGACGCCGAAGACGTCCCTTTCTGCGACCTCGGCTACTTCGGCTACACCGAAGACAACACCCCCACACTCAAGCTCAACTACCACGGCACCGAGGTCGGCAAGCTCGCCATGCCCTTCATGCACGACGGCATCCCCACGCCCACGCGACAAGCCACCTGGTCGCCAACCAACCCGCGCTACGAAGTGAATAAGCCCGAGGCCACGCTCGCACCCGACGCCCCGCTCGCCGACAAACTCCTCGGCCTGCTGTCCCACCCCAACATCGCGTCCAAGCACTGGGTCGTCCGCCAATACGACCACGAGGTCCAGGGCACCTCCGTCGTCAAGCCCTTCGTTGGACCCGAACTCGACGGCCCGTCCGACGCCGCCGTCATCCGGCCCAAGCTCGACTCGAACCGCGCGATCGCGCTGTCCAACGGCCTCGCGCCACACGTCAGCGAGAAAGCCAACCACACCGGACACGCCACCGACGGCGACTCGTACCAGATGGTCCTCCACGCCATCGACGAAGCCGTGCGCAACGCCGTCTGCGTCGGTGCCGACCCCGACTACATCGCCATCCTCGACAACTTCTGCTGGGCCAAGTGCGACGACCCCTGGCAACTCGGCACGCTCGTCCGCGCGGCCGAGGCTTGCTACGACGGCGCGATCGCTTTCCAAACCCCCTTCGTCTCAGGCAAAGACTCGCTGAGTAACCAATTCACCTCCGAGGACGGCAGCCTCATCACGATCCCACAGACGATGCTCATCAGCGCGCTGGGCATCGTCAACGACGCGACCAAGACAAGAACCATGGACGCCAAACAAGCGGGCAACGCGCTGTTCGTCGTCGGCCTGACCACACCGGAACTGGGCGGCTCGCACCTCGCCGCAGTCACGGACATCAACGGCGGGTCGATCCCGAAAGTCGACCTGGACGACGGGCCGCGGCACGCCAAGGCTGTCGCCCAGCTCATCGATCAGC
>JBMYUK010000447.1:0-2534 GCA_049605275.1 Phycisphaeraceae bacterium | reverse complement strand
TCACGCGTCGCCACTTCTTCGGTCGATCGGCGCTGGGTCTCGGCACGCTCGCGCTCGGCTCGCTCCTGCCCGGCACCGCGTCGAACGCGGCGAAGCTTGACACCCCCCGCGCCGCCGGCGGCGTCATCCCCTCGCCGCACTTTGCGCCCAAGGCCAAGCGCATCATCTACCTCTTCCAGTCCGGCGGGCCGTCGCAACAAGACCTCTTCGACTACAAGCCCAAGCTCAACGAGATGCACGGCAAAGAGCTGCCCGCCTACGTCCGCGGCGACACCAAGCTCACCGGCATGTCCGCCAACCAGTCGTCGATCCCCCTCGCCGGCTCGCCCTTCGTGTTCGCCCAGCACGGCCAGAGCGGTGCCTGGTTCAGCGACCGCCTGCCCTACACCGCCAAGATCGCCGACGACCTCTGCATCGTCCGCAACCTCTACACCGAGGCGATCAACCACGACCCCGCCATCACGTTCTTTCAGACCGGCTCGCAGATCGCCGGCCGACCCTCCGTCGGCGCGTGGGTGAACTACGGCCTGGGCAGCACGAACGACAACCTGCCCGCCTTCATCGTGCTCGTCACCAAGAACAAGAGCGGCCAACCCTTGTACGCCCGCCTCTGGGGCTCGGGCTTCCTCGACTCGAAACACCAGGGCGTTCAGCTTCGCGCCGGGGCCGACCCGGTCTTGTACCTCAGCGATCCCGACGGCGTGTGTCGCTCCGGCCGGCGGGCGATGCTCGACACGATCAACGACCTCAATCGCGAGCAGTTCGAACGCGAACTCGACCCCGAGATCGAGTCGCGCATCGCGCAATACGAGATGGCCTACCGCATGCAGACGTCCGTCCCCGAGGTCACCGACCTTAGCGACGAGCCCGACGCGACCTACGAACTCTACGGCGAAGACGCGCGCAAGCCCGGCACCTTCGCCGCCAACTGCCTGCTCGCCCGCCGGCTCGCCGAGAAAGACGTCCGCTTTATCCAACTCTACCACCAGGGCTGGGACCAGCACGGCTCGTTGAAAGGCGGACTCAGCCGACAGTGCAAGGAAACCGACCAGGCCTCGGCCGCGCTGGTCACCGATCTCAAGCAGCGCGGCATGCTCGACGACACCTTGGTCATCTGGGGCGGCGAGTTCGGCCGAACCTCCTACTGCCAGGGCCCGCTCACGCCCAACGGCTTCGGCAGAGACCACCACCCGAGCTGTTTCACCATGTGGATGGCCGGCGGCGGCGTTAAACCCGGCACCATTCACGGCAACACCGACGACTACGGCTACAACATCGTCGATCGAGACGGAGCCCCGCTCCACCACCTCGACGCAGACGGCCACCCCGACGCGGTCCATGTCCACGACTTCAACGCCACGATCATGCACCTCATGGGCATCGATCACGAACGCCTCACCCATCGCTTCCAGGGCCGACGCTTCCGCCTCACCGACGTTCACGGCAAGGTGAGGAAAGAACTGCTCGCCTAAAACGCGGTCGCGTTCAGCCGCGTCGTCGAAGTAAGATGCGTCGATAAGAACGCATGCCAGGCTTCACCGACATCTCGTGGATCGCGGCACTGATTTTCACGACCGACTGGGTGATCCGACTCGGTTTCGCGCTACGCGTCGTCATGCGCCGCAGATCGGTCGGCGCGTCGCTCTCGTGGATCGGCGTGATCGTGCTCCTGCCGTTCGTCGGGGCGATCATCTATTTGATCCTCGGTGAAAACCGCATCGGTCGATTGCGAGGCGAGCGCTTCGAACGCATCCGGCCGCAACTCGAACGCTACCTCGACGGGCTCAACGAACAGGCCGCCGCAGACCCGCAAAGCCTTGCGCCCGCACAGCGCGCCCTCGCCCGCCACAGCACCAATCGCTACGGCTTTCCGCTGCTCGGAGGCAGTTCGGTCGAGCTCTTACCCGACGCCGATGCGATCTTTGCACGCCTCGTCCGCGACATCGACGAGGCCGAGCGGACGGTTCATCTGGCGTATTACATCTGGTGGAACGGCGGACGCGTCGAGGGCGTGATCGAGGCGCTCCTCCGCGCGAGGCAGCGCGGCGTGACGTGTCGGGTCCTCGCGGACGCGGTGGGCAGCAAGCAGTTCTTGCGGTCCGGGGTGTGTCGTCGGCTCCGGGCGTCGGGTGTCGAAGTCGTCGAGGTGTTGCCGGTGGGCGTCTGGCGGATGCTGTTCCGCCGACAGGACCTGCGTAACCACCGGAAGATCGCGGTGATCGATGGCGAGATCGGCTACACCGGCAGCATGAACATGGCCGACCCGAAAACCTTCAAGCACGAGGTTGGTGTTGGGCAGTGGCTCGACGCGATGGTGCGCGTGACCGGGCCGGCGGTGCAGGCGCTCGGCCTGGTTTTTCTAAGCGATTTTGATACGGAGACGGACGAGGCCTTCGGCGACTTCGAGGCCGAGGGCGGCCTGCACGACATCCAACCGACCGGCTCGGTGGTGACCCAACTGCTTCCGTCGGGCCCCGGCTTTGCGCGCGAGGCGATCCGCGAGACGCTGCTCACCGCCATCTTCGGCGCTCAGG
>JBMYUK010000446.1:2326-2538 GCA_049605275.1 Phycisphaeraceae bacterium | reverse complement strand
GTCGTGGGCTTGATCGCGGGGAAGTCGGTCGCATGGTCTGCCTTTCTCGGTGCGCTGGGGCGGTCGGTGCGATGCTACACTGTCTGTATGAAAGTGCTCGAGGTCAACGGCGAACCGAAAAAAACCGACGCGGCGACCGTGGCGGACTTGCTCGAGGAATTGGGACAGTTCCCAGGTTTTGTCTGCAATCTGCTGCGCTTGTTCCCGCTCCT
>JBMYUK010000446.1:0-2316 GCA_049605275.1 Phycisphaeraceae bacterium | reverse complement strand
CCGAAGAAGGAGCACGGGGAGTCACGTCTTCGCGAAGGCGACCGGATCGAACTGGTCACGCTCGTCGGCGGGGGGTGAGCGTTACAGTTCATTAAACTTGCTTTCTCGATACTTGCCGATACCACGTTCTTACCTAGGGTTGTGATCGTCACCTCTGTACTGAGCGAGCATTTTCAACACACCAGCAGTGGGATTACCGCGCCAGCCTATGAGTTAGAGTTCAATTCACTGACATCGTTTGGAGCAGAAGTATTCCTATTTGGGTCCATTTGGATGATACTTTTAGCAATCGGTCGTCTCATTAAAACGAGGAGTAGAAGCGGCAGCGAAACGCTTTGTAGAACATGCCTAGACATCCTCAAAGGATTGTCAGAACCAAAGTGTCCGGAGTGCGGCGAGAAGATACAATCCTGTAAGAAACCCTTATGGGAGAGACAGTATGAACGCTAAGAAAATTGCGAAAAAAGCCAAGACCGAGCCTTTTGAACCCTTCCTGGTCGTGACGAGTGCGGGTGACCGCTACGAAGTCAGGCACCCCGAGAACCTGCAAGTGGTCAACAACGGCACGCTCTATATTTTTTCACCTAGCGGCGACGAATTGACCGTGGAGTCGCCGGTGATCGTAGGTTTGAACCAGGTCGCCAGCATCGAACCCAGCCCGAATACCGCAGCATGACCAGCACACTCAACGAATCGCTCGACAGCCCGCTCCACGTCGGCGGCCGATCGCTCGCTTCCCGGCTCATCGTTGGGACGGGCAAGTACCAGACGTACGAGCTGATGCAGCAGAGCCTCGACGCCTCCGGCGCGGAGGTCATCACTGTGGCCGTGCGTCGCGAGCGGCTGGTTAACGAGCGGGGCGAGTCGCTACTCGATTACATCGACACCGACCGGTACACGATCCTGCCGAACACGGCCGGCTGCTTTACCGCGGAAGACGCGGTGCGCGTGTCGCGCCTCGGCCGAGAACTCCTGGACCAGATCGACAACCCCGGCAAGGACTGGGTCAAGCTCGAAGTCCTCAACGACAAGAAGACGCTGTTGCCCGATCCGGTCGGCACGCTCGAAGCGACGGCGGAGCTTGTGAAAGACGGCTTCAAGGTGCTCTGCTACACCAGCGACGACCCGGTGATGGCGGCGAAGATCAAGGAGGCCGGGGCCGCGAGCGTGATGCCCGCCGGTTCGCCGATCGGCTCGGGCCAGGGCGTCCTTAACCCCAACAACATCACGATCATTCTCGAACTCTTGAAAGACGGCGACGCGGATTACCCGGTGATCGTCGACGCCGGCGTCGGTGCGGCGAGCGATGTCTCGATGGCCATGGAACTGGGTGCGGACGGCGTGCTGCTCAACACCGCGATCGCGCACGCGTCGGACCCTGTGCGCATGGCGCACGCGATGAACCACGCCTGCAAGGCCGGCCGCCTCGGCTACCTCGCCGGCCGCATCCCCAAGAAGCTCTACGCCACCGCGTCGAGCCCGTGGGACGGCGTCATCAGCTACATCCCCGGCGAGTGATCGCGGCGTGTCAAGCCTTTTTCAAAACGGGGCTCGCTTCTCGCGCTGACAAACGCTAGGCTTACACATACGTCCTCGGTCGCTGCTATGCCTTACCGTCTGTGCATCCTGTTGTTCCTGCTTGCGTCGTCCTCGGCGGTCGCGATACCCACACACGCCACGCCGACGCCTGTCGACGCGGAGGACGACGCGACGCTCGAGGCCTCCGCCTCGGTCGCGTTTCATCATTACCTCGAAGCGATCGACGCCGGCGAACTCGCGGATGCCTATGAGATGGTGCTCGATCCGGGTCACATCGATCTGCAGAACGAGGTGATCGAGCGATTGGCCGCGTTTGTCACCGCCCGCCAGAAGCACCCGGTGAGTAACGAGGGCCTGGTCGTTCGCACGGCCGGTCCCTGGGCCATGGTCGTGTACCAGTATGACACGCTCGTCGCCGGCAAAGCCGCCCGCGTCATCACCACCGCCTGGATGATGCAGCACGAAGGCTTCTGGCGTCAGTTCATTCTCGCGCCCGATGACGAGCGATTCTGGGACGAGACCCGCTCGGACTACGAGCGTTTGCAAAACTGGTTCGACGAACACGCCGAGGACCTCGCCGCGGCCTGAGTTTCGTTGCCCCGTTTATTCAATCGATGAGGTGTCGCCAGACGTCGCCGACGCCGATGCGATCGACCGCTTCGTCCGCGCGTTCGTCGACCGGGTCGAACTTCTCGATCCTCGGATGGGTGGCGAGTTCGATCGGCTCGTCGTCGCCGACGCGTTTGAGCGTGAGCGAGCCGTCGCCGGTGACGGACA
>JBMYUK010000445.1:0-2539 GCA_049605275.1 Phycisphaeraceae bacterium | reverse complement strand
CCGAAGCCCGCGCGCCTGCGCACGCGCGCGCGGCCCGACGCCGTCTCGCGCCTGAAGACGACGCTGCGCGACTACTACCGCGAGCGCGGCTACCTCAACGCGCAGGTCGGCCGCCGCATCGATCTGTCGCCGAGGCAAAACCGGGCCGTCGTCACCTTCGAGATCAACGAGGGCGAGCAGCACACCGTCCGCGACATCAAGGTCCGCTTCACCAAAGACGGCGCGCCCTTCGACGATCAACTCATGTCCGAAGAGCAGATCCGCTACGTGCTCAGCCTGGTCAAGGGCGGGGTCTACAGCGACGAACGGCTCGAAGACTCGCGCGAAGCGGTGCGGCTTTGGTACGGCGAGATCGGCTTCATCAACACCCGCGTCGCGATCAACCGCGTCTTCGATCCCGACGAGCCGAAGGTCGACGTCGTGGTCGAGATCGACGAGGGCTCCGGGCCGACGATCGTCGACGACATCGTCATCATCGGGCTGACTCGGACGGATCAGAAGGTCTTGCTGCGTCGGGTGCGCGGGCTCGAGCCGGGCCGACCGGTCAACCTCCGCGGCCTGGAACAGACCCGCCGACTCGTGCGCGAGAGCACCTGGTTTTCCAACGGCACGATCACCGCGCTCGGCGACGAGGACGAGCTCTACCGCAGCTTCCTCATCGAAGCCAGCGAGAAAAACACCGGCTCGTTCAGCATCGGCGCCGGGCTCAGCTCGGACTCCGGCGTCTTCGGCGCCATCTCGCTCGAGCAGCGCAACTTCGATATTGCCGACTGGCCCGAGTCCCTCGACGAGTTCCTCGCCCAGCGCGCCTTCCTCGGCGCAGGACAGACCTTCAACATCACCCTCGCGCCCGGCAACGACATCAGCAACTACGCCATCGGCTTCCGAGAACCATACCTCTTCGAAACCGACTACTTCTTCGACACCCAGCTCTTCGCCTTCGACGCCATCCGCGAAGACTTCGACGAAGGACGACTCGGCATCCGCGCGGGCTTCGGCCGACGCCTCGGCGACGTCTGGACCGGCTCCCTGCGCATGCGCTACGAACAAGTCGACGTCTCCGACATCGAGCCCGACGCGCCCGTCGACGTCTTCAACGTCGCCGGCGACTCCGACCTCACCGCCGTCGGCGTCTTCCTCACCCGATCCACCACCGACTCGAACATCACCCCAGGCTCCGGCTCACGCGTCAGCTTCGGCTTCAACCAGTTCGGCGTGCTCGGCGGCGACTTCGACTTCAGCCAATTCACCGCCAGCTACGACCAGTTCTGGACCCTCGATCGCGACTTCCTCGGACGACGTACCATCCTCTCACTCAGCGTCGACCTCGGCTACATCCCGCAAGACTCGGCCGACGTCCCCCTCTTCGAACGCTTCTACTCCGGCGGACGCGACTTCCGCGGATTCGCCTTCCGAGGCGTCGGACCCCGCGGCATCCGAAACGACAACGGCCTCGTCGGCGACGACCCAATCGGCGGACAGTTCCGGCTGCTCACCCGACTCCAATACGAGATCCCCGTCTACACCGAGGTCGTCCGCTGGGCGTTCTTCACCGACCAAGGCACCGTCCAAGACGACTTCGGCGTCGACCAGTGGCGCGTCGCTGTCGGCACCGGCATCCGACTCAGCATCCCGTTCTTCGGCCAGGCCCCCATCGCCATCGACTTCGGCTTCCCCATCGTCGAAGAGGCCGGCGACGACACACAGATCCTCAGCTTCAGCATCGAATTGCCCTTCAACTGACCCGCCGAACGCCGCCTCTGCCGTGTTCGAGATGTTAAAAATCGCCGCCCCGACCCGCACCGCGCCACGCGTGGGCTATACTCGCTAACGGTTTTTTAACATTTGGGCTTCGAGATTCGATGAGCACGCTTCGCAGACAAGAAACGCCCGGGCAAGGACTTAAGCGCCTCGCCTGCGCGCATGTCGAAACCGCGATCCGTTCGCTCACGCGTCAGGCTGGGCAGGCCGCGAGCGCCGCCGAGGCGATCCGCGCCGCCGAGGCCGTGCTGGCGCTGATCGAGCCCGACCTGCCCAGGCCCGCTATCCGCCGAGACCGCGCGATCACGACTCGCTTGCGACTGGGCCTGGTCGAGCTCACCCAGCCGACCCGACTCGGTACGCTCCTCGATCGCGACTACAAAAAGACGCCCCCCGATCCCGAGCTCGCCCAGGCCGTCAAAACCCTCCGTAAGGCCTACGCGTCCAACGGCGTCGCCGCCAGCGCCATGAGCTCGAAGGCCGGCAGCTTCAACCCCGCGATCTACCGGCTCGTCGCCGACATGGCCGAGCTGCGCGGACACCTCGGCGACTGGCCCGCCGACACGCTCGACGCCGATGCCCCGCCGCGCGGCCTGCGTCGCACCTACGCCAAAGCCCGCAAGCTCGCCGCCCAGCCCATCACCCCCGATTCGCTCGAAGCGCTCGCGCACGCGGCCCAGGGCCGCCTCGAGCTCGGTCGGCGACATCACTCCGGGGATGAACGGCACCCCGCGGTCTTGAAACCGGCGCGCGGTCTCCGGGTTGAAACCCGGCGCCA
>JBMYUK010000444.1:0-2542 GCA_049605275.1 Phycisphaeraceae bacterium | reverse complement strand
GTGGTGCCCGCCGATGGCGTTGAGGACGGCTTCTTTCTCGCCGAACTTTCGGCAGAACTCCATGCCGATCGCGGGGTGGCCGCCTTCCATCTCGTGGTCCATGGCCTTGCCGATGTCGTGCAGGAGTCCGCAGCGCCGCGCGACGTTGCCGTCGAGACCGAGCTCCTCGGCGATGACTTGGCAGAGGTAGGCGCATTCCATGGAGTGTTTGAGGATGTTCTGGCCGTAGGACGTGCGGTAGTGAAGCCGACCGACCATCTCGGAGATGCGGGGGTGCAGGCCCTGGATGTTGGCTTCGATGAGCGCGTCTTTGCCGAACTTGATGATGCGGTCCTGGACGTCGTTGCGGACCTGTTCGGTGAGTTCTTCGATGCGTGCGGGGTGGATTCTGCCGTCGTCGAGGAGTTTTTGCAGGGTCTCGGAGGCGACGGCTCGTCGGATGGGATCGAAGCAGGAGACGACGACGACGCCGGGGGTGTCGTCGACGATGACATCGACGCCGGTCGCGGCTTCGAAGGCGCGGATGTTGCGTCCTTCTCGGCCGATGACTCGGCCTTTCATGTCGTCGGAGGGGATTTGGATCGCGGTGACGGTGTGGTCCGAGCTGTGGTCGGAGGCGTAGCGTTGGATGGCCTGCAGGGTGATCTTGAGTGCGTTGTCTTTGGCTTCTTCTTCGGCGCGGTCGGTGATCTTTTGGATGAGTTGGCCGGCTTCGTGTTGGACCTCGGTTTCGATGACCTGGAGGGCTTCGCGCTTGGCGTCGTCTTCGCTGAGGTTGGCGATGCGGAGGAGCGTGTTCTTCTGCTCGGTGCGGAAGGTTTCGAGCAGTTGTTTGCGTTCGGCGACGATGGCCTCGGCCTCTTCGAGCTTGCCGGCGATCGCCTCTTCGCGCTTCTTGACGTCGGCTTCGAGGTCCGCGGCGTTCTTTTCTTTGAGGGTCAGCATGTCGAGCTTGCGGTCGAGCGTGTCCTCGCGCTTGGTCAGGCGGCGTTCTTTGTCGGCGAGCTCGTCGCGGGATTCTTCGAGCTCTTTTTCGATGGCTTCGCGGCGCTTGACCTGCTCGTTTCGGGCGTCGAGTTCGATCTGCTTGGCGAGGGTGTCGCCTTCGGTCTTGGCCTGGCTGAGGATGTCCTCGGCCTGCTTTTTGGCGGCGTTGATGTTGGCGATGCCGGTGACTTTGAGGAGCATGAACATGGCGAAGGCGCCGGCGACGATGCCGCCGATCAAGCCGAAGAGGAGCATGGTGGTGCCGCTGGTTTGCGTTTGGGCGAGGAGGGTTGAATCGAGGGGGATCAAGGCGAGCCCCTTTCTCGGCGCGGCGTAGCCGGCCGGTTGAGGCACGATCGATCGCGGGTGGACGAACGCTGACCGGGGGTGGTCAGGCGGCAGCGACACGGGATCAGCGAAGGCGGGCTTGCGTTAGGCCGAGTTCCGGAGCGGGTGGTGCAGACGACGGGATGGGCCGAGGGTTTGTTGGCGCGAATGGATCGCGGATCGGCCTGGGGCGCGCGACAGCGGTCGCGCGGTTGCTGAGTCGTTTGCGGGAATCCGGGGTGAACCTGTTGCCATCGTTAATCTATGTGCGCCCGGTGTTTACCGAGCGTGCGGCGATTTTGGGGCCGCATCATCTGCACGCCGCTGCGTTGAAGCGATCGACGGTGCCGAGTTGTGTCGGCCGAGCGTTTGGGCCCGGCCGGTTGTGGTGTCAGGCGGCCTATGGACCGCTTTAATAATGTTAAGCGGGTGTCCGGCCGGGGGCAAGTAGTCACAAGTCGGGGGGCGGCTGACGGCCGTGAGGCGAGGGTTTACCGGGCGGCGGTTCGCCGGCGTCGCGGTCGGGCCAGGCGTTGGCGAACTTGACCCGTCGCACGCCGATCCAGACGAGCGTCTCGAACCAGAGAAACGAGGCGACGAACAAAGCGGCGTAGCAGAGCCAGCCCACCCGCACGAGCCCGATCAACTGCTCGAACCACGGACGCCCCTGCCCGTGAACGCCCAGCACCCACGTCCCGACCCCGGCGATCACGACGCCCGGCAACCACCCCGCCGAGGCGAACGCGCAGACGCGCTCGGCCAATCTAAACGGCACGCGCCAGCCCCGCCGGCGGCTGAACGCGGTCACGCCCAGCATCTCGATGTATGTCATCGCCACGAGCACGGCGAACACGGTCAGCCAGAGCGCGATCGCGGGCATCACAACGCGACGCGACAGCGGCGTGCGATCGATCGCCATCTCCCCGATGAGCATCACGGCCAGGTGCAGCGTCGCCGCGAGCGCGAGCGTGACAAACAGATGTCGGCGAGCGCCGCCGTTGCGGCCGGCGACGTCGAGTTGTCGGTAAAACCTGCTCGGGCCGACCATCACGCTTGCGAGGCGCGACGCGTAACGCGCAACGGGCGTCGGCAAGCGCTCGTCATCAGGCCCGTTGCGATGCTTCGGCGACGAAGCCTCGACCGCGAGGGGCGCACGGATCGCCGCGCGCCTCGGTGACCGGTACCGCTACTCGGATCTGGTCGATTCGATCCTATATGAGAGCGCTGA
>JBMYUK010000443.1:0-2543 GCA_049605275.1 Phycisphaeraceae bacterium | reverse complement strand
CGCAGCAAGTAGAACACCAGAACCGGAAAGCCCGGCACCTTACGCCGCCCGAGTCAGGTCCCCTTTTGAGTCCCCTCTTTTTTAACTCCTCGATAAGTCATGACGTGATACCCCGTGAATACGTGCAGCACGCAGGAGTGAGAAGACTTGTGTCGAGATTCGTTTCTAAAATTGGCGTTCGGAGCGGCACCGCGTCACAATGGATCTTGGCAGCGTGTTTTGGCGAAGGTTTATCACTATGCAGTTGATGTCGTGGCAGATCGCTCGGCTGGGCAGCCGGTTCGGCATGCTCTTCGAGCCGTACAAACAGCGCGTCATGCACGGCGCGATGGGTCGGCTGCTCGATCGGCCGATGGACCTGTGCGTCGGCATGGTCGAGCCCGACGGCACCGAGCGCACCCTGCCCTTCACCGCCCTCGGCAAGCCGCTGGTCAACTGCGAACAGTTCGAGCGATTCAACTCGATCACCTACCGCGGCTACTCGGGCAAGCACAACATCCGCTTCGAGCTCAACATCCACAGCCCGTTCTATCCGCAGGACGAAAAGCTCTGCCTGCTGCCGGTGTTTTACCTCGAGTTCCGCGTGCACCACGTCATCCACGCGCGCTGGCGGCAGCAGGCGGCCGAGCCGGACATGAACGTTCGGCTGTTTCTCCGCGTCAATCGCCCGGACACGCAGGTCTTCGTCGATGAAGGCCAGATCCACATGCGCTACGACAACCACCTGTCGTTCAACGCGGACCGGTCGAGCCCGTTTCCCGAGACCAACCCCCCGCCGCAGGGCGGGCCGACCGTGCGAGCGCTCGAGCGCATCGTCTCGCTGAATCCCGAGGCCGAGCCGACCCCCGAGGGCGACGGGCTGACGATCCGGATGCCGGTGACCATGCCGGACCAGGGCAGCAAGTGGCGGCTGCTGTGGTGCGCCCACGTGTCCGAGCCGATCGCCAAAGTCCGTCGGCAAGGCGACAAACTCTACGACGCGCACTTCCGCTACGTCGATCACTGGCCGACGATCGACGACGCCGTTCAAGAAGCCCGCGCCACGCGCGACGACCACCTCGCCCACTCGCGCCGCGTCGAAAAACTCGTCCAACAAGCGCCGATGAATATCGCCCAGCAGCACCTGGTCAACCAGGCCTGGCAGTCCTACCTCGCCAACACGTTCTGGCTCAGCCACGAGGACCCCGGCGTCGAAGACGACAAGTGCCCGGCCGACGCCCGCGCTTCGTGGTTCTCCGTCGTCGAGGGCTCGCGCCTCTTGCAGTCCAACCTCAACGCCGAGTGCAACGCCGCGATGTTCTACCTCGCCATGTGGCCCCGGCTGTTGAAGATGCTCCTCCGCCAGTTCCTCGAACGCGTCGGCGAGCACGAACCCAGCGACGGCGCGATCGTCGACCACGACCTCGGCAGCGCGCTCGACCTCACCGCGCCCGCCTACGACCACCCCTCCCCCACCGACCAGAACGCCGACCTCCTCGCCCTCGTCCAGACCTACTCCCGCTGGGCCGGCGACACCTCGCTCGTCCGCGACCACCACGAGACCCTCACCAAACTCGCCAACTTCCTCAGCTGGACCGACCGCGACCACTCCGGCTTCCCGTCCACCGGCGTGTCCACGACCCACGGCTCGCGCTACTCCCCCGCATTCCGCTCATCGCCCAAGCAAACCTACCTCGCGGTCAAGCGGTCCGTCGGCCTCCGCGCCGCGGCCGACCTCCTCAAGCACGCCGGCACCCCCGACGTCGCGCCAAAAGCCAAGGCCTTCGAACAAGAAGGCGAACGCGCCGCCGACAAAATCGTCAAAGAAGCCTGGTACGGCGACCACTTCATGGTCTGCGTCGACCCCGCCTTCACCGCCGACGTCGGCCGAGACCTCGGCAACGTCTACTGCATCTACAACGCCAACGCCGAACTGCTCCCTCTCATGGTCGGCATGCCCACCGCCCTGCCCGACGAACTACTCGTTCAGGACCTCGCCTCCGGCAAACGCGAAACCATGCGACGCTACGGCTGCTGCAACACCACCCTCGAAACCGACCACCTCCGCATCAGCCAAAACCTCTGGCGCGACATGCTCGCCCGATACCTAAAAGTCCCTTGGCGATCCAGCGCCAGCCACTATTGGGATATGCAGGTCATGTGCAACACCCACCTGCAATCCAAGGGCTTCGTCGACGCCTACATCACCGACAACCTCGCGCACTACCCCCGCGGCGTCACCGCGCTCGGCTACCTCCTCGCCGGACCCCGACTCATCATCGATCGACTCGCCCCCGGCTCCGGCGGCACGTACATCACCATCGATCCCGACCGTACCCGAGCCGCACGCTGGCCCCTCATGCCCCTGGCCGACTGGAAGGCCGGCAAAGTCCCCATCGCCGTCGTCACCGAAGACGGCAAAGTCCGCATCGAATCCGAACTCGATCAAATCATCATCCACGGCCAAGACAAGCCGAGCAGCGAGGGGTTGATCGGGTAGGTCAAAGGCAACTTGATCCACAGATTTCACAGATGGCACAGATTCAAGGCGTGAAGACAACCTT
>JBMYUK010000442.1:0-2574 GCA_049605275.1 Phycisphaeraceae bacterium | reverse complement strand
AGTCGTGAGGGGTTCATCCGGGGTTTGTCCGTCGAGGTGTTGCTCGACGGCTTCGCGTGTTCGTTTTCCCCGGTTCGGCTTACATCGCCTACAATGACGCAGCGATGGCAACCGACGCATCCCCCGCCATCTCGACCCACGATTCGCGTGACCTTGACGAGCAGGACGCCGCGCCCGCCGAGGCGGACGCGACGATCGTCACGCCCGACATGCTGCGGGCCGGCGATCCCCCGGCCGGGTGGTGGGGCCAGAAGTATCGCGCGTTCGAGAATTGGCTGACCGAGAAGTCGACCGAGAGCAATCGCTGGCATCGCTTTCTTGCGTGGGTGTTCCTGCCGTTGGCGTACCGCTCGGGGATCAAGCTGGGCAAGCGTTCGGCGACCGGCGACTACGAGGTCGCCATGCCGTTCACCTCATTCAATAAGAACTGGTACAACGCGATGGCCGGGGCGGCGCTGCTCGGCAACTCCGAGGTGGCGGGGGGCATGTACATCTTCAATCAGGTCGGCCCGGATTACACGGTCGTCTGCAAAGAGCTCAATTACAAGTTTCGCCTGCCGTGCGTGGGCCCGGCGATCTATCGCGTCAAGCCCGTCGATGACATCGAGGAACTCAAGAAGCACAATCTCGAATTCAACGTCACCGTGCAGATGCAGATCGTCCAGGCGGTCCACCACAAAGACGAAAAAGAGCGCAAGGTCGGCAAAGCCACGGCGACGTTCCACGTCGCGCCCAAGGCGAAGCTGCGCGCGAGACAGGCCATGACGCACACGCCCCCGCCGGTTCGGCTCGGGCTCGGGCTCGCGTGGCCGGCGGTGCTGTCGCTGACCGCTCTGATCGGCGCGCTGGTGCTGACGCACTGGTGGCCCGCGGCGATCGCCGGCCTGTGCACGCTCGGGTTCACCAAGTTCGCCTGGGGCTATCTGATCCAGCACCGCAAGCTGCAGCGCTGGGTCGCGCTGATCGCGACGACATTTACGACGTTTGGTCTGACGGGGCTGGGCGTCTGGGCCGCGATCGAATCGGCGAGGCTGTGGACCGCTTTGTCGTTCGGCTCCGCGGCGTCGCTGTTCATCGCCGCGGTTGCGATCGCGTGGCCGATCAAGCAGAAGTCAGCCTAAGCGCCGTGTAGCGGGCGACGCGAAGCGTCCCGCGCGAGTCGTGATACAAATCCCGTTTTGAATTTTCTCAATGCAACAGCTGCGACGCGATACGTAGCCGGACCGGCGATGCGTAGCATCGCGGCTATTGTGCAGAGTCAGCGCAGCATCAGGGCCAAACCACCACTTCGCGTTGCAGCTTGATGCCGGTCTGATCGATGACTTCTTTTTCGACGTGGCGGATCAGTTGGTACACGTCCTCGGCCTTCGCGTCTTTCTTGTCCGCGACGATGAAGTTCGCGTGGACGTCAGACACCACGGCCGAGCCGATGCGAAAGCCCTTGAGCCCGCACTGGTCGATGATCATGCCCGCCGGTCGGCCGTCGAATAGCGCGTCGTCTTCCTGCGGGTTCTTGAAGCAGCAGCCCGATGACTTGTCGGCGAAGGGCTGGCTGTTGGTCTTGAAGAGGTAGATCTCTTTGACGTACTTGCTCAACGCCTTGGGGTCGGTCGGGGTCAACTCGAACTCGACGCCGAGGATGAAGGGCGCGTCGATGTTGGATCGGCGGTAGGTGAATTCGAGGTCATCGGCGTCGCGGTGGTAGACCTGGCCGGTGGCGGACATGACCTGCACGCGTTTAACGGCCTGGCCGACGTCGCCGTACTTGCCCCCGGCGTTCATGCGGATGGCCCCGCCGATGGACGCGGGGATGCCGGCGACTTGCGCGAGGCCGTCGAGCCCGAGCCGTGCGGTTTCCGCGACGAGCCGCATCAGGCCGTAGCCCGCGCCGACGGTGACGATGTTGTCTTCGACGGTCATCTGCGACCACGCCGGGTCGTCGAGCCGGATGACGACGCCGGGCGCGCCTTCTTCGCGGACGAGCAGATTCGCGCCGCTGCCGAGCACGCGCATGGGGATCTTGTTCGCCCGGCACTGGCTGACGAGTTCGGAGAGCTGCGCGGTGGATGCGGGGTGCGCGAGGCACTGGGCGTGGCCTCCGACGTTGTACCAGGTCAGCGGTCCGAGCGGGGCGTCTATCTCGTGACGGATGCCCAGGTCGTTGAGCAGTTGTTCGAGTTGCGCGGCGTCCGTGTCGGGCATGGCGGGATTGTAGTCAGACGGGCGGTTTTTTGTGGATTGTTCTTTAAGCGCGCATGAAAAAACCCCGCCGACGTGTTGACGGGGTCTGCTGAGCCGTGCCTATCGTTCAGAACGTAAAACGCAAACCCAGCGTCATCGCCCAGTCGAGTTCCGCGCGATGGTCCAGTTGCTGGCTGATCGGCAGGCGGATCGAGAGTTCCGCCGCCCAGTCCTGCGCCTCGATGAGGATGCCGGGTGACAAAAGGGTCTCGTAGTCGCCGTTCGTTTCGTACCGTTGATTGATCTCGCAGACGAGGTAGGTCGACCGGGTCGTGTCGATCGTGTACTGGGCAGGATCGATGCGGTAGAGGTAGGAGCCGTCGATCCTGACCG
>JBMYUK010000441.1:0-2580 GCA_049605275.1 Phycisphaeraceae bacterium | reverse complement strand
GGCCATGGTCAAAGTGTATCGCATCGCTGCGCTGACTCGAGCGCGGTATTGCAGCATTCCAAAGCGATCGCACCTCCAAACCCACATCGACGTCTTGGAAACCCAAGTGAAAGATTCGCCGGAGAAAACACGTCTGAATCTATGCCGAATGCAGTAAACTCTATGACCCGTGGTATCGCCCACCGCGATCGCCGCCCCGTCTCAATCGACCGCAACAAGAGGAATTCGCCCGTGACCGCGCTCAACGCCAAGACCGTCCAAGACCTGACCACGCTCGATACGAGCGTCAAAGCCGCTGCCGAGAGCGCCCTCGAAGCCACCGGCGGGCTGCTCCGGCTCGCGCCCAATTGGGTGCCCCGCTCCTTCCTCCAGCCCGGGCTTCGCCTCAAGCTGCACCCCGATGACACCTACGCCTACGGCCTGTCGCGCGGCGGGATCGACGAACGCTGGTTCGGCTCCACCACCGACGCCGCCAACGACGGCCGCGTCCACGACGAGGGCCAGTCCTACGTCGTCCACGATGGCAAACGCTTCCAACTCAAAGACGTCGTCACCGAACTGGGCGGCGAGATCATCGGCAGCTCGATCTTCGACAAGTACGGCAAGTGGCCGGTCTACTCCAAGTTCTTCGACAACATGGGCCCGATCCCCCATCACATGCACCAGACCAAGGAGCAGGCGGCGCTCGTCGGCCAGGAAGGCAAGCCCGAGTCCTACTACTTCCCGCCGCAGCACAACAACGTCGGCAACAATTTCCCCTACACCTTCATGGGTTTCGAGCCCGGCACGACCCGACAGCAAGTCGTCGATTGCATCGCCAACTGGCACAAGGGGGACAACAAAATCCTCGAGCTTTCTAAGGCCTACAAACTGCAGCCGGGTACGGGTTGGCTCATCCCCCCCGCCGTGCTGCACGCGCCCGGTTCGCTCTGCACCTACGAGCCGCAATGGGGCAGCGACGTCTTCGGCATGTATCAGAACCTCGTGGAAGGCCGAGAAGTCCCCTGGGCCCTGCTTGTTAAAGACATGCCCGAGGACAAGCACCAAGACATCGACTTCATCGTCGATCAACTCGACTGGGAAAAGAACGTCGATCCAAACTTCAAAGACAACAACTACCTCGAACCCATCGTCGACACCTCCGACGACGCACACCTCGATAAGTGGATCGTCTATGGCAAGGTCGGCGGCGAGCAACTCTTCACCGCGAAAGAACTCACCGTCTTCCCCGGCGGCAAGGTCACGATCACCGACAACGGCGCCAGTTCGCTCGTCGTCGTCCAGGGCGCCGGCTCGATCAACGGCATGACACTCGACTGCCCCAAGCTCATCCGCTTCCACGAACTCACGCAAGACGAAGTGTTCGTCACCGAGGGCGCAGCCAAGGCCGGGCTGACCTTCGAGAACACCTCCGCGACCGAGGACCTCGTGATTCTGCGATACTTCGGCCCGGAAGTGAACCCCCAGGCACCCAACGTCGGCGACTA
The DNA here is from genome assembly GCA_049605275.1 of Phycisphaeraceae bacterium. GTDB lineage: Bacteria > Planctomycetota > Phycisphaerae > Phycisphaerales > Phycisphaeraceae > JAHQVV01. The sequence goes on along the minus strand of JBMYUK010000441.1, from coordinate 1,093 downwards.
TAAAAAGGCATAAGCCACTGGACGGCGGAAAGGCATACCCGCCTGCGACAAGGCCGAAGGCACGATCGAACATCCTGAAACCCAACCCCTTCCGCTTCGCGGATCGACGGGCAATAATGCCTGTCCTACGAAAGAGAGTAAAACCATGAAAAACACGATCCACCTCCCCGTTTTCGCACTCGCGGTCATGATGATCGCCGGTCTGGCTTACTCGCCCGCAAACGCGTGCAAGAAATGCGCCAAGCACAACACGTCGACTGAAAAGTCAGACGACCACGGCCACGCCCATCTCGACGAGGACGAAGGCTTCACCACCATCCTCGGCGAAGGTCACACCGACGGCTGGACGCTCGGCCCGAACATGTCGTTCCAGGACGGCATGATCGTTGCCGGCACGATGGATGAAAAAATCGGCAAGACGCTCTACGCCTACCACGACAAGGACTATTACAACTTCGAGCTCCGCGCCCAGGCCAAGGCCGTCGGACCGGAGAAGACCAACGGCGGGTTCCAGATCCGGTCGTCGGTCAACGACAAGGGCATCATGACCGGCTACCAGGCCGACATGGGGTTCAAGTATTGGGGCCTCGTCTACGACCAGGGCCGACGCAACAAACTGCTCACCAAGCACGAAGCGGGCATCGATCTCAAAGAAGACATCAACTGGGGCGACTGGAACGATTACCGCGTCGTCTGTAAGGACAACGTGATCGAGGTCTTCATCAACGGCAAGCTCTTCTCGAAGCACGTCGAAAAGGACGAAGCGATCGCCAAGGTCGCCGGCCGAATCGGCCTGCAGATGCACTCGGGCCCGCCGAGCGTTCGCTATTACCGAAACATCCGCATCAAAGAACTGGACTGATACGGTTTCTCGTAGCCGCGATGAGACGCCCGCGGATCGCGTGACAGAAAGCCTGCCCCCCGTGTGTGACGCGGCGGCGACCACACGCTCACTTTTTACCTTTGAAGTATTGAAATGAACACCCTACGACGCTTCCTGACCCTCTTCGCCCTGCTGCTCTTCGCACTGCCGACGCCGGCCCAGGATCAACCGGCCGCGCAGCCATCGCCCAACGGCAAGCTAAAGGTCTTC
>JBMYUK010000440.1:0-2586 GCA_049605275.1 Phycisphaeraceae bacterium | reverse complement strand
TCGCTCCCGACCCCGAAACCACACACGGACCCCACGACATGAGCTTTGCAATCGATTACATCCACGGACGACAGGTCCTCGACTCACGCGGCAACCCGACCGTCGAGTGCGAGGTCGGGCTGATCGACGGCACCGTCGGCCGCGCGGCCGTGCCCTCCGGCGCATCGACCGGCGAGAACGAAGCGGTCGAACTGCGCGACGGCGATAAGAGCCAGTACCTCGGCAAGGCCGTGACCAAGGCCGTCGATAACGTCAACGGCCCGATCGCCGGCGAACTCATCGGCGAGGACGCTCGCGACCAGGAATCGATCGACGCGATCATGCTCGCGCTCGATGGCACGGAAAACAAATCAAACCTCGGCGCGAACGCGATGCTCGGCGTCTCCATGGCCGTCGCCCACGCCGCCGCCGAATCCGCCGGCCTGCCGCTCTATCGCTACCTCGGCGGCTCGGGCGCCAAGGTCCTCCCCGTGCCCATGCTCAACATCCTCAACGGCGGCAAGCACGCGGACAACACCGTCGACTTCCAGGAATTCATGATCCAGCCCTGGGGCTTCGACGACTTCTCCGAAGCCCTACGCGCCGGCGTCGAGATCTACCACGCGCTCAAGGGCGTTCTCCACGACAAACACCTCTCCACCGCCGTCGGCGACGAGGGCGGCTTCGCGCCCGACCTCAAGTCCAACGAAGAGGCCCTGACCATCATCGAAGAGGCCGTCGGCAAGGCGGGCTACGTCTGGGGCGAGCAGATCTTCGTCGCCCTCGACCCGGCGACCAGCGAACTCTGGAACGAAGCCGAGAAAGACGGCAAGGAAGGCTACAAATTCTTCTCGTCGTCGCAGGAGATCATCAGTAGCTCGGACATGGCCAGCCTCTGGGCCGAGTGGTGCGGCAAGTACCCGATCCGTTCGATCGAAGACGGCCTCGCGGAAAACGACTGGGCCGGTTGGAAAGAGCTCACCGAGAAGATCGGCGACAAGGTCCAACTCGTCGGCGACGACCTCTTTGTCACCAACAAGAAGTTTCTTAAGAAGGGGATCGACTCGCAGACCGCCAACTCGATCCTCGTGAAGGTCAACCAGATCGGCACGCTGAGCGAGACCTTCGACGCCGTGGGCCTGGCGATGCGCAACGGCTACTCGGCCGTGATGAGCCACCGCTCGGGCGAGACCGAGGACGCGACCATCGCCGATCTCGCCGTCGCCACCAACTGCGGCCAGATCAAGACCGGTGCCCCCGCCCGCTCGGACCGCAACGCCAAGTACAACCAGCTCATCCGCATCGCCGAAGAACTCGGCGAGAACGCCGTCTACGGCAGCGCGTTCTGGAACAAGGGGTAAGCCGGCGGCCGCCCAAAGCGACCGACGACTCACGCGACAGCCCGCCCTCCCCGGCGGGTTTTTTTCTGAGTATCCCGAGCCGTGGCAATTGATGCGGTTTGTAGGGCATGGGTCGTCGGCTCGACGAGCGGTACGCGAGAACAAACGAGCCGAGACTCTTTTTTGTTACACGCTTCTCCAGTACCCTCTCGATCGATCCGATGTTAAGCCTGGTACGGGGGGAGAAAGAAGTGTTTTCTCCAGGTGGACAACCTATCCGGGCAAACCTTTGCGGAACGTTCGACCGGTGGAGCCGAAGCGCGGCATGCGCTCACCATCGACTCGCTCAACATTTCGCACAATCGCTGGGTCGAAGAGGTCGAGTTCCTTAAAGGGACGCTGTCGGCCGACTCGGGCAGCGTGTCGCGACACGCGCGGGCCGAAGCGCTTGGGCTCTTGCAGTTCAACATGGACCTCTACCGCATCGGCGGCAGCCAGGTCCGCATCGTCGCGCGCTGCCACGACCTCAAGCCCGACTCGCTGAAGTTCATCCACGGCCAGTACCTGCACCAGGGCGCATCGGTCGTCTGCTGGATGCGGCACGCTGCCAACGGCCTCACCCCGATCCGCGGACGCATCCACTGTTGCGAACACGCCCGCGGCGTGGTCCACGTCTCTACCGTGCTGCTCGAAGACCAGATTGCGCTGACCGACTACCTCGCCTGCCCGCCCGAGGAAGACTGACCGATCGCGCATAAAAGAACAACCCCCGCCGCGGTGGCGAGGGTTGTCGATGAGTCTTATTAACGCGGTGAGCGTCTTACTTGATTTCGACTTCGGCGCCGGCTTCCTTGAGGGCCTCGGCGACCTTGTCGGCTTCTTCCTTGTCGACGCCTTCCTTGACCGGGGAGGGTGCGCCTTCGACCAGTTCTTTGGCTTCCTTCAGGCCCAGGCCGGTGGCTTCGCGGACGGCCTTGATGACCTGGATCTTCTTGCCGCCGTCGCCGGTGAGGACGACGTCGAACGAGGTCTTCTCTTCGGCCGCTTCGTCGCCGCCGCCCGCGGGACCGGCCATCATGACGGCGCCGCCCGCGGCGGGCTCGATGCCGTACTCGGCCTTGAGGTAGTCGGCGAGGTCGACGGCGTCTTTCAGCGTCAGGCCGACGATCGACTCGGCGAGGGTTTTGATTTCGGCGGAGACTTCAACGGTTGCGGTTGCTTCTTCGGACATAACGAACTTCCTATCTCTACAAGTCGCTCGCGAGAG
>JBMYUK010000439.1:0-2596 GCA_049605275.1 Phycisphaeraceae bacterium | reverse complement strand
ACCCTCATTGTGCGGAACGCTGACGCGCTGGTTCGCGATCCGGAGCGCTTCGCCCAGACCGGCGTCGGTTGGGTCATGCGGGAGCTGTCGCTCGCGGACCGCGAGCGCGTCGTCGCCTTCGCCGAGCGCGGGCTCGTTGACGGAGAGGCTGTCGCCCACGCCGTCGAGGTAGCTGTCGGCTTTCAGATCGATCTCTGCCTCCCGGTAGCTGTTGCCGATGAGGTAGCCGATCGCCTTGCCGCTGTCTTCTTCCTTGATCGCCGCGGCGACGCCCTTGACGAAGGCTTCGAGGTCGATCTCTTCGGTGCGTTGGGCGAGGAAGCGACGGGCGACGTCGAAGCCTTGGGCATAGCCGAGCGCGTAGTCACCGTTATCTTCTTGAAGACCCTCGCGGATGCCCTCGCCATAGGTCTCGGTGTTGAGGTCGGGCTGGCTGGCGGGGATCTGCGTGCCGTCGCTTCGGCCGATGGCGTAGCTGATGCGATCGAACATGGAGGCAAAGCCGTCGGGGTCGGGGTATGCCGTCTCGTCGTCGAGTTCGAAGGCCTTATCGCCGGAGTGAACGGTGGTGGGCGTGTGTTCGTGGTCGTGCTTGTCTTCGCCGAGGGCTTGGGCGACGGCGGCTTCGAGGTCGGCGGGGGCTTTCTCCGCGTCGTCTTGCGCGTAAGTGATCGCGAGGGTGCCGGCGGTCATCGTCGAGGCGGCGAGCAACAGGCCGGTCAGGGTTTTCCTGGTCATTGCGGACTCCAAGGTGTGGTCGGTGGATGCGTCGCCGTGGGGGATACGGCTCATGAAAGACGCGGCATTATACAGAGATGATACGCTTTGGGCGGTCGCCTAGTTCCGAAGGACTTCGGCCAACGCCGGGTCGCATGAACTGCCTTGCGTGCCGGTCCGGTCGCGTGCTCGCCTGCCAACGCGCGGCCGAGCGCTTACAATTGTTACTTCTAAGCATCCACCGGAGCCGCTCCATGCCCGTCTTCACGATCCTGTTCGGAGTCGCCCTGATGGCGGTCGGTGTCGGCACGTACGCGGGGTCGGCCGAGCCGAGCCTCCCGTCGTTTCTCCTGCAGATGATCATCGGGCTGCTGGCCATCGCGCTGGGCGTGGGATCGATCGTCAAAAAAGAGATGCGGATGCACCTGATGCACGGGGCCGTGCTGCTCGCGGTGTTGGGCGTGGTCGTCCCGACGGTCAAGTTCGTGGGCTATCTCGTCAATCTCGAGCAGGACCAGCAGATGCAGCTGCTGCGGATGGTGCTGACCGTCGCGTTCAGCGGAGCCTACGTCTTCGCGGCGGTCCAATCCTTCCGCGCCGCTCGAAGAGCCCGCACAAACCTCACGCCCGCCCCGCCATCCGAGCCCGCTAACGAACCCGAGACCACCCCCCCGACCTAGCGCAGCATACTTGACCATGCGCCCCAAGCCTCGAACTCAACGCCTCCAACCGCAAGGATCCTGATTTGTCGTCCTTCGAGCCAAACTACTCCCGACTCGACGCCTTCACCGCGCTGCGCGATGAACTGGACGAACTCGAATCGACCGAGGGCCTGGTCCGTGCGGCCGTCGCCGTCGCCATGCACGAACTCGACGACGAGGCCGATGCGCTGCAAGTCAAAGTCGCCATCGACGATCTCGCCGAGCAGGTCCGACACCGCGTCGTCGGCGACGATCCGCGCGCAATCATCGCCCATGCCCACCACGTCCTTTTCGAAGAGGCACGCTTCCGCGGCAACCTCGGCGACTACGACCAACCCGCGAACAGCTACCTGCCGCGCGTGTTGACGACCCGGCTCGGGCTGCCGATCCTCCTGTGCCTGGTTTATAAAGCCGTGCTCGAACGCCTCGGCATCCCGGCGGTAGGCATCAACGCGCCGGGCCACTTCCTCGCGGCGATCCCCGCCGCCGCCGTCGGCTCGATCAACGCCGCACGCGACCAGCTCGCCTACATCGATCCCTTCTGCGGCGGCGTCCTGCTCAGTCGAGACGAAGCGATCGATCGCATCGTCCAGGCCGCGGGCGATGCGTTAATCCTCGACGAATCCGCCGACCTCTTGCCCATCGCGACGCACAAGCAGTGGCTCACCCGCATCCTGCACAACTTGCATCGCAGCTTCCGTCGCCGCGGCCAGCACGAGGACAGCCGCGCCATGGCCGAAATGATCGGCCTCCTCAACCAGACACGCTGACGCTTCGCCCCTCCGCCGACCCAGCACCCAAGGCCAACACCCGTCGAAAAGCCCGCGGGACAAGACAACTCGTCACCGCGGGCCTGAGGGGTGGGCACGTCTTCAGATACACGGATAACCCCGGGCCGAGCGTTCTTATTCCGACCGTCTCGCAGACCGCACGGCGGCTAAGATCAATTCAAACTCGTTCCCCAACCGGAGACTCGCCATGCCGATCACTCACGTCGCGCTCGTCGGACACTGCGGCTTCGACGCCGGCTCGCTCACGCGCTTCGCCGAGGACGCCGCGCCCGACGCCGAGGTCCTCCGCGTCAACGATCAGAAAGCGCTCGACCCCCTGCTCACGCCGACGACGCTGTTGCTGGTTAACCGCGTGCTCGACGGGCGATTCACCGCGGGCGGCTCGGG
>JBMYUK010000438.1:0-2628 GCA_049605275.1 Phycisphaeraceae bacterium | reverse complement strand
CAGGCCGAGCTGGTGCGCACCGCGCAGCAGGCAGCGGAGGACCAGGGCGGGTTCGGCAAGTTCCTCCAGTACGCGTCGATCTTCTCCGGCGGCTCCTTCAGCCAGTCCACGATCTTCGGCCTGGGCATCATGCCGTACATCTCGGCCGCGATCATCTTCCAACTGCTCGGCTCTGTCTCCGAGCGCCTCAAAGCACTCAAAAAAGAGGGCCCGGTCGGTCACCAGAAGATCCAGGAATACACCCGCTACACGACCGTCGCGCTCTGCGCGGTGCAGGCGTTCTTCTGGCTCCAGTACCTGCCCCGCATCGGCGCGGTCTATCCCGCCTACGTCGGCAGCCCGATCTACTGGGTCTGCGGCGTCCTCGGGCTCACCGCGGGCTCGGTGTTCCTGATGTGGCTCGGGGAGCAGATCGACCGCTTCGGCATCGGCAACGGCATCTCGCTCATCATCACGGCCGGCATCATCGCGGGCATGCCCGGCGCGATCATGTCTGTCTACAGCGAGTTTTCCTTCAGCGGCGGCGCGAAGTACGACATCATGACCGTCATCTTCCTGGTCATCACGTTCGTCGTCGTCACGGCCGGCTCGGTGATTATTACCCAGGGCCAGCGCCGCATCCCGATTCAACAGGCCAAGCACACCCGCGGCCGACGCGTCTTCGGCGGGCAGAAGTCGTACCTGCCGCTGCGGGTGAACCACGGCGGGGTCATGCCGATCATCTTCGCGTCCTCGCTGATGATCTTCCCGAGTATCGCGCTGGGTTGGGCGGCCGCCGCGGTGCCCGCGCCCGAGGAGGCGACCGGCTTTACCGGCTTCATCTCCGAGACGGTGATGTTTCTGAATGCCGAGCTCGGCGACATGACCGGCTATCTCTACGCCTTGGTCTACGTCGTGCTGATCTACTTCTTCAGCTACTTCTGGACGACGGTGCAGTTCAACCCGGAAGAGACGGCGACGAACCTGCGCGACCACGGCAGCTTCATCCCCGGTTTGCGGCCCGGGCCTCGGACGGCCGAGTACCTGGAGACCGTGATGGAGCGGATCACGTACGTGGGCGCGGGCTTTTTGTGCGCGATCGCGATCGTGCCGACGCTGGTGTCCGGGTACTTCGACATCGATTTTATGGTGACTCAGTTCCTCGGCGGGACGGGTCTGCTGATCTGCGTGAGCGTGATGCTGGACTTCGTGCAGCGGATCGACGCGCAGCTGATGATGCGCAACTACAAGGGCTTTCTCGGCGGCGGGGGCGGCGAGGGCGGCGGACGGATCCGCCCGACGCGCGGTTGATGGCGCAGCGGTTGAGCGGGGCGGGCAACTGGGGTACAATCTCCGGTTCGCCTCAGGGCGGGGACAGGCGGGCACGACAGCGATATGGTCATCCTGAAAACGCCCGAACAGATTGAAAAAATGCGTGCCGCCGGGAGGGTGGTCCGCAAGGTACACGACCGGATGGCGGAACTCTGTCAGCCGGGGATCACGACCCGCGAACTCGACGACGAGGCGCAACGCGTGATCGACGACAGCGGGGCGACGGGCCTCTTTAAGTGGTACCCGACGTACAAGCCGAACACCGGCTTCCCCGCGACGCTCTGCATCTCCGTGAACGAAGAGGTCGTCCACGGCATCGCGAGCGAGCGGCAGATCAAGGACGGCGACGTCGTCGGCGTGGACTGCGGGGTGCGGGTGGACGGTTGGTGCGGCGACGCGGCCAACACGATCCTGGTCGGGGACGTCAAAGACGACGTCCGGCGGATGTGCGAGGCGACGAAGCGTTGCCTGGAGATCGCGATCGAAAATATCAGGCCCGGCCGAAAGTGGAGCCAGGTCGCACGCCTGATGCAGAAGTACGCGGAGACACGAGGCTACGGCGTCGTCCGCGAGTTTGTGGGGCACGGCATCGGCGCGACCATGCACGAAGAGCCGAAGGTGCCCAACTATGTCAGCCGCGAGACGCTTCGCGACGACATCGACCTGCGAGAAGGCGTCGTGCTCGCCATCGAGCCGATGCTCACCCTCGGCGGCAGGCAGGTCAAGACACTGAGCGACGGCTGGACCGTCGTGACAACCGATGGAAAGGCCTCGGCGCACTACGAGCACACCGTGGCCGTGACCCGAGACGGAGCCGACGTCCTCACCGACGGACGCTAAGCGAAGCAGTACGACGGGCGTGCCCGCCCGTCACGCGGTTTGAGAAACGCAACGCAACGGAACGAAAGACAAACGTTTGCCCAAAGAAGACGCTATTCAACTCGACGGCGAAGTGATCGACACCCTCCCCAACGCGATGTTTCGCGTGAAGCTGGAAAACGACCACGAGATCATCGCCCACATCTCCGGCAAGATGCGAAAGTTTTACATCCGCATCCTCCCGGGCGATCGCGTGACCGTCGAGGTCAGCCCGTACGACGTCACCAAGGGCCGGATCACGTATCGCCACTAGTAGGATTGGCGTCTCGCCCGTCACGAATGACAAACGATGAATGACAAGCGATGAATGACAAACGATGAATGACAAGCGATGAATGACAAACGATGAACGACGGGCGAGACGCCCATCCCACCGTAAGACCGTAAGAAAGAAAGGCAACCGCCATGAAAATCCTCAGCTCCCTCCGAAGCGCCAAG
>JBMYUK010000437.1:0-2637 GCA_049605275.1 Phycisphaeraceae bacterium | reverse complement strand
CATTATCGGCGCGCGATCGCGAAGGTCAAGTGTTTTAGTCAGTAGAGTTCAGATTTTTTAGGTTCTGATTATCTTGCGCTCGCGTGTGCGAACGGCATCAACCTATAATCGCATTGACGTTACCGAAACCGGATCCGAAGGAACCCTGTCATGGTCCGTGCCACACGTACAAGAACCCTTGCTGATTTTCGTAGCAACGTCGATCAGACACTAGATCGGCTCCAGAAAACCGGCGATGCGGAGGTCTTAACTGAGAACGGCGAGGATCGCGCTGTCGTGCTGAGTGCTAAGGCATTTGAAGAACTCTCCACCGCTGCCCGGTTCGCGCAAACGCTCGCGACGATTCAGCAAGCCGAGACGGAGATCTCGGAAGGTCAAGCAAGACCCGCCGAGGCGCTGCTCGATGAACTGCGAGCAAAACTGTTGAAAGCGAAAGACAAGCAGCGATGAGCTACCGCGTCGTGCTGCTTCCGGTGGTCGAGCAGCAGATTCTCGACAGCGCGCTGTACATCGCAGAAGACTCGATCGACCGCGCATGCAATGGGAAGTATCGCTGCATGAACGGCTTTGTTCGCTGAGCGACTTACCCAAGGCTCATCCGATTAGCGAACCGGAGAGTCGAGCGTTTGGGCGCGACGGCCGTAAGACCAACTTCGGCGACTGCCTGATCTTCTACCGGATCGACGACGAACAGCGGGCCATCTATATCCTTGTCTTCATGCATGGCGCAAGGAGATAAGACGGCTAATCATCATACCTCGATTAAGCGTTCAATCCGTCTACCGCTTCTTGCCCGTCAGCAGTTTCCACTTGCGCTTGACGAGGTCCTGGAGGTGTTCGACTTCGGTCTGAGCCGAGGGCGACCACTTGCACCAGTGGATTTCGACCGAGCACTTGGCCGAGCGGATCTGGTCGCGGATGAATCGGTTGACGCGTCGCAGTGGGATCTGCTCGATTTGGCTGTCGTGCAGGGGGATACAGAGGATGGGTTGCTCGGGGTCGGGGATGACGTAGGCCATCGCGTCGGGGTTCTGGGCGCCGGTGTCGTGCGTGCCTTCGAGGACGTATTCGATGCACCACTGCCAGCCCTCGCCGAGCCAGACGATGCGGCGTTGGATGCCTTCGTAGTCCTCGATGATGGCCATGATGTTGCCCAGGGCCTTGGAGTGGGCTTCTTTAGCCTTAATCGGGTCGAGCAACTGCTCGAGCGTGGGCTCGTTCCAGCGGTCCTGCCAGGGCAGACGGGCGGGGTAGGCGGTCTTACTCATAGGGAATTGCGCTCGTTGGGGCGGCGTCGCGTCGGCGTGGCGAATCGAGGATCATACCCCGTTAAAAGGGGTTTGGCAACGCCTCGGGCCGACCGGCGATCCGCGGGCCAACGTTTAGCCCCGCCGCTGACCGCGGTTCGCCTCGGCTTCGGTCGGCCGGGTTTGGGCGATACAATGGTCAGCTTGCCGATCAGGAGAGCATCATGACGACCCAACCCCAGGCGGCCCCCATGAACGACACCGACTTCGACCCCAGCGGCTCGGTCATCCTCGTCGTCGACGACAACGAGCAGAACGTCGAACTGCTGCAGGCCTACCTCGAGTCCATGCCCGTCGAGGTCCACGCCGCGTACGACGGCGTCGAGGCGCTAGGCAAGATCGACCAAGGCCTCAAGCCCGACCTCATCCTCCTCGATGTCATGATGCCGAAGATGTCCGGCTTCGAGGTCTGCCGAAAGCTCAAAGACGACGAGGCCACGGCCCAAATCCCCGTCATGATGGTGACGGCCCTAAACGAACTCGGCGATATCGAGCGCGGCGTCGAAGCCGGCACGGACGAGTTTCTGAGTAAGCCCGTCAATAAGCTCGAACTGCTGACGCGCGTCAAGTCGCTGCTCAGAAGCGTTCAGCTCCGTCAACAAGGCGACGACAAAGACGCGTACATCCGCGACCTCGAGCGGATGCTCGGCCAGGACGGGATGTCGCCCGAGAACTGAGGATGAAGATTAAGCCTTGCTGACTTCGCTATGCGATTTGAGCACTTCGTCGCCGTCATCCTGCTCGATTTTGTAGGCCGGCTCGTCGTCGCTTGCGTCCCGCGTAACGTCCGTGCCCTTGATTTTGAGCGTGATCTTCTGGGTGTATTTCTTGACGACGGTGCCTGTCGCGGTGCCATCGCCCCAATTCCATTGCACGCGATCGTCTTGGTTGTAGTGATTTGACATGGGTGTTCCTCTATTGCGTTTGTCTTCGAAATGCTAGGCGGGCTCACATTTTTTGTCGCAAGCGGGAACGTTTTATACGCATGTCGATAGGTATTGACGCGTTGCGCAGCCGCCGTGCAACGCACGGGGGTCGAGCCATTTCCGGCTTTGATGACGGCCACGCCGAATAGATCCCGACCGATTCGACTCCCGCGTGTGACGCGGCGGTTGTAAGACGCGCGAGGTTGTTCCGGGATGTGTTTGAGTTATCGGATGTCGATCCGTGACGGGTGTGCCGATTGCGCGGGCTGTGCGCCCGGCAAAACCGGTCGGGAGAGAAAATCGAGATGCAGGGGCTGAATCTGTTCGGCTGGCCGTCCGATTCTCCATGCGGCCGACGAGTGTGTCGCTCGACGGTCAGGAGTTTGGCGCGTGCCGACTCCGAC
>JBMYUK010000436.1:0-2673 GCA_049605275.1 Phycisphaeraceae bacterium | reverse complement strand
AGCGATACGCGCCGGACGCTTGCCGTCTTCCGTTACATAGATCTTGAAACATGTTCTGTTGTTTCGCGTCAGTGTTCACATGCGTATCCCTTGGCTTTATTGCTTTTTGTTTGTTTTAGCCGGTGCTATTGCGGTCCCGTGTCACGCCGGCAAATTGGACACGCTCAAGCCCGATCACCCGCGGCTGCTGGCCCATGCCGAAGACTTCGATCGCATTCGCGAGCTGGTGACGACCGATCCGCTCGCAAAGCGGTGGTACACGGCGTTGAAACAAGAGGCGGAGCGGCTCGTCGACGAGCCCGTCGCGGTGTACGAGTTGCGCGACGGGCGGAGGCTTCTTTACGTGAGCCGGGAGGTTTTGCGTCGCGTGAAAACGCTCGGGCTGCTTCATCGCATCGAACCGAAGCGGGCCTACCGCGAGCGGATCTGGGCGGACGTTCGGGCGGTGTCGGCGTTCGATCACTGGAACCCCGCGCACTTCCTCGATGTCGCGGAGATGGGTCTGGCGGTCGCGCTGGCGTACGACTGGCTTTACGACGACTGGACGGAGGCGCAGCGCGAGACGATGCGCGGCGCGATGGTTCGGCACGCGCTCGAGCCGGCGCTCGAGGCGTACGACCGTCGCGACTGGTGGACGCGCACGAAGATCAATTGGAATCAGGTCTGCAACGGCGCGTTGATCGCCGTGGCGTTGGCGATCGCGGACGAGGAGCCCGCGCTGTCATCCCGGATGATCGATCGCGCGGTCGCGGCCTTGCCTATCAGCATGAAGCGCTACGCCCCCGACGGCGGCTACGACGAAGGGCCGGGCTACTGGGGCTTTGGCACGGTCTACAACGTGTTGGCGATCGCCTCGCTCGAGTCGGCACTCGGACAGGATTTCGGGCTCGGCGATGCGCCCGGCTTCGACGTGACCGGCAGTTTCCCCGTGCAAGCGACCGGCCCGACGACCCGGGCGTTTAACTTCGGCGACGGCAGGCCGAGGACGCCGAAATCCCCCGCGATGTTTTTCTTTGCCAAGCGGTATGACCAGCCGGGCTACGCTCGTTTCGCGGCCCGGCATAACCGCGGCGGCGTGTTGGACCTGCTCTGGTACGACCCCGAGATCATCGTCAAGCGGCCGAAGCCGCTGCCCTTGGGCCGGGTGTTTGATTCGGCGGGCGTCGGCGTTCTACGCAGCGCTTGGGACGACCCGCGGGCCTGGTACGTCGGGCTCAAGGGCGGCGCGATCGATCACGGCCACGCGCAGATGGACCTCGGCTCGTTCATCCTCGAATCCCAGGGGGTCCGCTGGTTCATCGATCTGGGGCCGGACGACTACAACCTGCCGGGCTATTTTGAATCGGATCGGCCGCGCTGGCGTTACTACCGCAACCGCGCGGAAGGCCACAATACGCTCGTGGTGAATCCCGGGCAGAGCGGCGGTCAACGCCGCGACGCCGATGCAAAGGTCGCGCTGGCTGAGGGCGCTCTGCACGCGGACCTGACCTCGGCTTACCCGGGCGAGGTCGGCCGGACGATCGGTCTGGATGCGTCGGCGGGCTTGGTACGCGTCGCGGATCGGTTTGCGTTCGATCGGCCTTCGGAGGTCTGGTGGTTTGCGCATACGACCGCTTCGATCGCGTTGACAGCGGATCGACGCGCTGCGGACCTGGTGCAGGAGGGTAAGTGCCTGCGTGCCAGGATCGTTTCGCCCGAGGGCGCTCGCTTCGCGGTGATGGACGCCGGGCCGCTGCCCGGTTCGCCGGACCCGGCGGGTCAGAACCCGAACAACGGCGCGGTCCTGTTGAATCCGTCGCCGGGCGCGCACTTCGTCGTGCGCGGCCAGACGCCGCGCTACGGCGATGCGGACCCTTCTAAAACGGTGCGCAAGCTCGCGATCCGGCTGGAGGGCGTGACGCAAGGGCGGATCGAAGTTGTCTTTGAGAACGTTGAGTAGCGCGTCGTCGTGTGCTGATAGCATGCGCGGATGATGGATCGTTCGTGGATGAAGCGCGGGCCGAGGGTCTTCGGCTACGAGCCCGGCTGGCTGTGGTGGGCGGCGGTGCTCGTGGTCGTGGGGTTCAGCGCGACCTACGGCTGGTTTCAGCTCGAGGCGTATCGGTTGAACCGCGGGTATCTCGAAGAGCGCGCGGCCTATCACGCGGCCGAGCAGGGCCTGGATCGCGCACTGGTGTTTGCCGTGATCGAGGCGGAGAGCGGCTGGGACTGGCGGGCCGAGTCCGGTGCTCGGGCGAAGGGTCTGATGCAGGTGACCGACATCGCGCGCGACGACGTGATCCGACTCGAGGGCATCGGCTCGGGCAATCTGTTCGACGTCGATTACAACCTTCGCGTCGGGACGCTGTACCTCGCGTACCTGCTGGATCGATTCGACGGGGACGTCGCGCTGGCGGTGGCGGCGTATCACATGGGCCCGACCGCGGTCGCCAAGGGCCAACGAAAGGACCCGGACCTGCCCCCTCGCGAGCTGATCCGCAAGTACGGCGGGCCGCAGACCCGGGCCTACGTCAAGCGCGTCCTGGCCTTGATCTCGGAAGCGGAAGAACCCTGACGGCGGCGATCGGATTCAGAGCTTGTGGTCGATGCCTCGGATCAGGTCGTTGTAGATCGGATCGGGCTCGCGGGTCGCGTCGATGACGAGGTAGCGGCGGGGGTCCTGGTCGGCCTGGT
>JBMYUK010000435.1:0-2681 GCA_049605275.1 Phycisphaeraceae bacterium | reverse complement strand
CCGCGTCGGCTGGGACCGCTCGCTGCCGGCGCACAAGCCGCGCACCGGGGACACAAGCGTCATCGGCGCATCGCGCGACGGCGTCAGCCCCGAGGGCGGCAACCACGTCTTCGGGGACGGGGCCGGGTCATGGATCGATTTTCGTGAAACGCGGGAGCTTCAGTCCCACGCGGGGAACCGGAACATGTACTACTTCCAGGCGGAGCTCGGCGACGAGATCCCGCCCCTGCCGTAGCGCATGGGAGGGAAAAGGGGTCAGACCTGCTCTGTAGAATCCCTGAGGTTTCGTCCAAATCTTGTCGTGAGTCCCGTTCGCGGATCGCGCATCAGTGTCGGTAATTCGGTGTTGAAATAGATTCATCCTGAGCGCGTGGTGTGAAAATGCGAGGGTTTCTACAGAGCAGTCGGGAGTCGTTTTTGTGGGCTCGTTCCCCGGGTGTGGCAGGGTGGCTGTATTTGTGCTGCTTTTCTTAAGCCACTGCGGGGCGTCAACAGAATCGCGAAGGCGGCCGGGGCGTCACTACGCGGGGGTGTTTCGTCACGCAGGCGGTGCATGAAAAGGTGGGGCGAAGGGTTGGCGGGGCAGTGGCTGCGCTGGCGGGCGTTGGGTGGGGGGTGAGGGGTATGCGTTTGTGCGCGCGGGGTGGTGAAGTGGGGTTTATTTGGAGGCTTGAGGCTTGGGGCGGCACGCCGACGCTTCGTAAAGCGAAGCGTCTGGTATCGGCGTGCATGGGACGATTGATCCCACTGCGTTGCTGTCGCAAAGCAGTGGGCTTGGGAGGGGGTTTTGGCTTTGAGTCAGGAGCGAGGTGCGCCGATGGTGCGCGAGGCCACTGTGGGGCGGGGAGAAGACGATGATTGTTAATAGGAGGTTAAAGTTGTGTCAGTGCGCACGGGTGGCGCTGACCCTTCCGGCTTAAGCGGGATGGCCTGGGGTGGGGGAGTGATTATTGCTTAGATGATTTGGGTGGATTTGAGTAGGTCGATCACAGCGGCGGCGCTTTGTTCGAGGGGTTGTTCGTGGGTGGGGAGTCGGAGTTCGGGGTTTTCGGGGGTTTCGAAGGGGGACTTGTCGCTGAGGCCGGTCATGTCTTTGATTTCGCCGGCGGCGGCTTTGGCGTACAGGCCCTTGGGGTCGCGCTGTTGGGCGACTTCGATGGGGATATCGACAAAGACTTCGAAGAACGGGAGGCCGGCGTCTTCGTGGAGTTTGCGGACCTGGTTGCGGGCGGCGCGGTAGGGCGAGACGAAGGAGCAGAGGGTGATGGTGCCCGAGTCGGCGAAGAGCTTGGCGGTTTCGCCGATGCGTCGGATGTTTTCGTCGCGGTCTTCGGGGGAGAAGCCGAGGTTGGAACAGAGGCCGTGCCGGACGTTGTCGCCGTCGAGGCGGTAGCTGTGCTTGTTGCGTTGGTGGAGCGCTTGTTCGACGGCGACGGCGACGGTGGACTTACCCGAGCCGGAGAGCCCGGTGAACCAGACGGTGCAGCCCTTTTGGCCGAGGCGTTTGTTGCGGGCGTTTCGGTCGATGTTGCCGTCGTGCCAGGTGATGTTGTCGGCCAGGGGTTTGGGCATGTTGCGGGGTTCTCGGTGATGTTGTTGGACGCGGATGCGGATGAACCTACAATAGCTTTTTGAACTCCAGTTTGCGAGGTTGAATCACGATGCCCGTTGCTTTGCCTGAACAGATCGAATCGGTGATCGCGCCGGTGTTTGAGGCGGTCGCGTTTGATGACGCGATGCGATCGTTGGTGCCGGTGGACGGTGCGGGGTCCGAGGTGTTGTCGCTGGTGGAGGGGGTGGTGTCGGACCCGGCGCTGGAGGGGCACGACGGTTTGAAGGCGGGGCTTTGGTTGTACGTGGACGAGTTGGATCGCAGCCACGCGTACAGCCAGGACCTGTCGACGCCGACGGGGTCTTTTTGGCACGCGATCATGCACCGTCGGGAGGGCGATTTTCCGAACGCGAAGTATTGGTACCGCAAGGCCGGGGCGCACCCGGCGATGTCGCACATCGATCTCGCGGGCGGGGGCGGGGCGTCGGGTTCGGCGATGGCGGGTTACGACCCGTTCGCGTTTGTGGATCGGGTGGAGCGGGCGAACCGGCGTTGCGAGAGCGACTCGCCGGACCTGGTTGCGCTGCAGCGTCACGAGTGGCGGGCGTTGTTTGAGTGGTGCGCGGAGCGGTAAGGCGGGGTGTGGGTGGAGCGGGGCTGCGGCGATGAAAAAACCCACACCCGATGGGTGTGGGCTTCGAGGGGTTTTTGTGGGTGGTGGGGGAGGGTTAAGCCTTGTTGGGCAGGGCTTCGACGGCTTTCTTGATGACTTCCTTCATCTCTTTAGCGCCGGCTCGGGGGTGTGGGTTGCCGCGCCAGATGAGCTCGCCGTTCTGGTCGAGGACGTAGGCGTGGGGGACGCCGCGGTGGTCGGCGCCTTTGAGCTTGCCGTGGTTGACGACGGTGACGGTGTCATCGCCGCCGTGCTTTTCCCAGGCTTTTTGGGTGGCGGCTTTGTCTTTGGTCCAGACCTGGTTGGCGACGATGGCGAGTTGGTCTGCGGAGTAGTCGCTGCGGAGCTTGACGATGCCGGGGATGGAGGCGTGGCAGGGGGGGCAGCGGTCGCTTGCGCCCGGCGTCGAACAGACCCTCGGCCGCGAGACGCCTCTTCAGCGCCTCGAAGGCCCGC
>JBMYUK010000434.1:0-2715 GCA_049605275.1 Phycisphaeraceae bacterium | reverse complement strand
TCAGAAAATGGTGATCGATCTGGAAAAGGTCACATATCTGAATTCCACGGCCCTGGGCGTGCTGATAGCAGCCCATACGAATTTTTCCAAAAGGGGTGGGAAAGTCGCGCTTTCAACGGTTGAAAAAAACATCGAAAACATCTTTGTCATCACCAAGCTCAACAAGCTCTTCCAGATCCACGACGACCAAGCCGCGGCGCTCGCCAGCTTCAAATAACGCGACGGAAGCCCCGATACCGGCGGCGATCTCGCCCGCTCGCCGAACGCGGACCGGACTCGACATGGCCCAGATGCAAACCAAATCCTGGACCATCCCCAGCACCAACGCCGCCGCCGCGCAGGTGCAGCAGGAAATCGTCGACGCCATCGAAGAGTTCGATTACAAACGCGAGGTCGTCTTCGCCGTCCGCCTCGCCCTCGACGAAGCGCTCGTCAACGCCGTCAAACACGGCAACGACAACGACCCCGACAAATCCGTACACATCGACTTCTCGATCGACGCCGACAAGATGGTCATCGAAGTCGAAGACCAAGGGCCCGGCTTCGTCCCCGAAGAACTCCCCGACCCCACCGCCGAGGAAAACCTCAGCCGACCCAACGGCCGCGGCGTCATGCTCATGCGGGCCTATATGACCGAGGTCGATTTCAACGCCCGCGGCAATCGCGTCATCCTCACCAAACGAAGCGACTGCAAACGCCCCCACGCCGGGTAAAAAGCCGTTGCGTCCGACGGCGCATCCTCAGTACAATCATGCGTTCCAACCCCGCGCGAACGCAAAACCATCCACATCCGTGCCACCGGCAGAACCGACCACCGCTGATTCCCCCGAAGGCTCTGCCCCCGACGAGCCCAATTCTAACGCGTCCGCCGCGCCGCCTATCCGCGGCGCAAGTCGGCCCTCGATCGCGATCCACGCGCTCAGCCGTGTCGGTCACGAGCACCCCTCGAGCACACCCGAACTCGCCGACTGGCTCGAGGCCCAAGTCCGCCGCGCGGCCGAGCTGTGCGGCCTGACCCGGGCCGAGGTCTCGATCGCCATCGTCGACGACGACGAGATGGCCGAGCTTCACGAGCACTACGCCGGCGTCCCGGGCACAACGGACGTACTCACCTTCGACCTCGCCGACGCCGCCGCCGACGACGATCGACCAAACCCTCAATCCATCGAAGGCGACGTCGTCGTCTGCATCGACCAGGCGCAGCGCCAAGCCGAAGCACGCGGCCACGAGACCCGGCACGAGCTCTTGCTCTACGCCGTCCACGGCCTCTTGCACCTCGTCGGCGAAGACGACACCACCCCGGACGCCTTCGAGCGCATGCACGCCCGAGAAGATGCGCTCCTCACCGAGATGGGCTTCGGCCCGCTGTTCAACGCCGAACGCTAACCCACCCGCACCGGACCCCGCCCGCACATGGACCCCGTCAACTGGCTCATCCTCGCCGCCTGCGTCTTCGGCTGCTACTTCGCCGCCTGCCACACCGCGCTCAAGTCCTTCTCGCGACGCCGACTCACCGAGCAACTCAGCGCCGACGGCAAGGACGTCCTCGCCGAACGCTTCATCGAACGCGACGACGCTTTGCTCCTCATGACCGGCGTCTTGCGCATCGCCTTCTCCACCATCATCGCGCTCGGCGTCCTCCGCGTCGTCGAACGCGCTCACTGGTTCGACAACTCACCCTGGGCCGAATACGCCCTGGCGTTCGCGGTTGCGGCGCTCCTGCTCAGCGTGTTCATCGTCGCGCTGCCGACCAGTTGGGCGCGCTACAGCCGCGAGTCGCTGCTCGCGCTGTCTGCGCCGCTGCTGCTCGTACTCAATATCGCCTTCGCACCCGTCGCCGCGATGCTCTACCTCATCGACCCGATGGTCCGCCGCATCTCCGGCGTCGACCTCATCAACGACGCCGACAGCGATCTCTCCGAAGAGGTCCTCTCCACCATCGAGCAGCACGATACCGAAGAAGAGATCGACGAGACCCAGCGCGTCATGCTCGAAAAGATCATCGGCCTCAGCGATCGAGACGCCGGCGAGATCATGACCCCCCGCACCGATATCGAGGGGATCGAAGTCGCGTCGCCGCTCATGCAGGTCCGCGAGGCCGTCCTCGAGTTCGGCCACTCGCGCATCCCCGTCTACGAAGAATCGCTCGATAACATCGTCGGCATCCTCTACGTCCGCGACCTTGTTCACTTCGTCGGAAGCGACGACGAATTCGATCTCCGCCAACTGCTCCGCGAACCGTTCATGGTCCCCGAGAGTAAGCCCGTCATCGATCTGCTCGGCGAGTTCAAGCAGCTCAAGGTCCACATGGCCATCGTCCTGGACGAGTACGGCGGCACGCAGGGCCTCATCACCATCGAGGACGTCCTCGAAGAGATCGTCGGCGAGATCCAGGACGAGTACGAAGAAGACGAGGTCGAGCCGAGCATCCTGCCCGTCGCCGAGGGCGTGCACGAGGTCGACGCCCGCGTCGAGATCCCGCATCTCGAAGATCAACTCGACATCGAACTGCCCGAGGACCGCGACTACGACACCGTGGGCGGCCTGGTCTTCGCCGAACTCGGCCGCATCCCCGAGGTCGGCGAAGACTTCGAGATCGAAGGCCACCGCGTCACCGTCACCGACGCCGAGCGAACCAAGGTGCTCAAAGTCAAGGTCGAGAAGGTCGGCGACGACGGCGAGGCGAGCAACGGCGATTAAGCGAGTCACTTAAAC
>JBMYUK010000433.1:0-2718 GCA_049605275.1 Phycisphaeraceae bacterium | reverse complement strand
CCGAGGCGGATCAGCTGCGAGCGAATCGATTGGACGACGTGAACCTGACCGCGACGAGGCTGATGCTGTTCTTGGCTTTCGTTTTTGTTGCATTCGATTACGTGCGTCGACTCAACGTCGATCGTGAGTCGTATTACCCGCTACCGCTGCCGAGCGCCTGGGCGGATGCGATGTCGCCGCGACCCGCTGTTTCGAAGCGCTCGGGTCCGCCGAGTCGCTCGCTGCTGGAGACGTGTCGCTATACGAGTCGCCGCGGCGAGAGCTTTTTGCTATTGACCGACGATGCCAGGCTCGCTGCCGAAGCGGAAGGAGCGATGCCCAGGCTGCCGATGTCGAAGTGGCCGATCGAGGCGTTGAACCCGCGCGACGACGAGAAGCTTGACAACGAGTTCGTTTTCGAGTCGTTGTGGTTCACGCGTAACAGCTTCGTCATCGACGACACCGAGCGGGCCCTGCCCCTGCTCGAAGACATCACGGCCCGGCTGCGTCAGCGACGCGCCTCGCGTGCCCGTGTTCGTCAGGCGGTACACATCTACTGGGATTTGCCGATCGCGATCCCGGAACACCTGCTCCATCAATTCGAAGCATTGGGCCGCGACACCGGGTACCACCTGATCGTCTGTCGCGAACCGGCATTAACCGAGGACCCTTCATGAGATTACCAAACCTTTTTTATGCTGCTAGAGCGGCCTGCCTCGTCGCGCTCATCGTGCTGCCGCTTTCGGCTCTGGCAGACGAGCGGACGCTCACGCCCGAGCAGCTCGACGCCTTGCAGAACGAGGGCGAACTCGGCGAACAAGCGAAAGCGCGTCACGCCAAACTGCCCGACCTCACCAAGGCCGAGCCGATCCGAGACCGCGAGCTCAGCCACACCTGGCCGCTTGGGCCCACGGGCATGTTCGGCTATATGAACGGCGGACCCGCAGGCGATCAGATCGAAGTCACGCAGATCCTGCCCGGCTCGCCCGCCGACGGCGTGATGCGATGGGGCGACGTCATCATCGGCGTCGCGGGTAAGAAATTCTCCCCCGGCCGGCACATGGGCATCACGCTCGGCAACGCGATCATCGAGGCGGAGCGACAAGCCAACAACGGCGAACTGAAGCTGCTCGTCTGGCGCGACAACAACTTCGTCGCACGCAACAGCAAGAAAAATATCGCGGCCGCCGACGTCGACGATCTGATCGACGAGGCGCAGGGTGACACCACCCTCTACGACTGGGTCGCGGAGGAGAAGCGAGAGGAAGTGGTTCGCAGCGCCAACTTCGACGCGTTCCCGATCGACGGCCGAGTGATGGAGATCACGCTTCAGTTGCAGGTGCTGCCCGACTACAGCGACACCTCGCCGTACGACTGCCCGAAGGCTCAGGCGATCCTCGAAAACGCCTACAAGGTGCTCGAAGCACAGTTTGCAGAAGGCAAAATCACCGCGAGCCGAACGCACGCCAATGCGGCGCTGGCGCTGGTCGCCTCGGGCAAGCCCGAACACCGCGAACTGATTCGCGAGTGGGTGCGCAGCCCGAAGGCCAGGCAGTGGCACCCCACAATCGCCGAGCGATTGGATATCAACAAGCCCGCCGGCTATCAGAGCTGGCGGATGAGTTTCGACGGCCTGGACGCGGCGATCTACTACGACGCGACCGGTGACGACTTCGTCCTCCCCGCGATCAAGGCCTATGCCGTCCATACCGCCAAGGGGCAGGCGGGCGGCGGGTCCTGGGGGCATACTTTCGCCTGGCCGAGCTTTAATGCCGGCAAGCTGCACGGCATGAACCCCGGCTACGGCGCGCTCAACGCCGCGGGCAACCGCTGCTTCATGCTCATCGCCCTGGCGAAGAAACAGGGCATCGAGCACCCGGAGATCGACCTGGCCATCGAGCGCGCCGCCAAATTCTTCGGATCCTATTACGAAAAAGGCGCGATCCCCTACGGCCACCACGGCGCCGCCGCTTCCGACGACTCCAACGGCAAGAACGTCGGCGTCGCGTTTGCGCTCAAGTTCATGGGCGATATCGAGCGCTCCCGCTGGTTCGCCATGATGTCAAGCCACGCCGCCTTCACCCGACGCGGCGGGCACGGCAGCGGCTACCTCTGGCACTACACGCCCTTGGGCGCGACGCTCACGGGCCCGAAGATCACCATCGCCAGCCACCGCAACCTCCGCTGGCGATTCACGCTGAGCCGGCAGTTCGACGGCAGCTTCAACTGTCAATCCAACTACGGCATCGAGAACCTGCGAAACCCCACCGCCACATTCGTTCTGCACTATTCGGCTCCGATGAAGCAGACGCTGTGGACAGGTAAAGACGCGGACGAGTCGATGTTCTGGAAAGAAGACGAGTTTCAGGAACTGCTCACCGTCGCGCAGGGCCAGTTCAACGACGAGAGCCTGCTCGCGAAGGCCGGACCACGGGTACAAGAGCGCAGCACGGACGAGGTCTTTGCCTTCCTCAGCAACTTCAAGCCCAAGCACCGGCACAACTACGCGCGCGAATTGGCCAGCCGATACAGCAAGGGCGAAACAGACATCCTGCCCAGACTTGGCGAACTCCTAAAAAGCGAGGACCCGCGTGTGAGAGACGCGGCCTGCGTGGGCCTGGAAGCATGTGGGCCCGACGCGACGATACAGTACCTCGCCGGTGTTGCGAAGCTACTCAATGACGAGAATGAATTTGTGCGGATGCGTGCGGCGTCGGCGATGGCGCGCGCGACGGATTC
>JBMYUK010000432.1:0-2729 GCA_049605275.1 Phycisphaeraceae bacterium | reverse complement strand
GGGCGCGTGCCTGCACCTGTTCGGGAGTGACGCGCCCGTGCGCGCGGCGATCGCGGCCGCCCGCGCGGCGCAGACGGTCTTGCCCGGCGACCTGCACGAGACCGCCGAGGACGCGATCCGCGCGACGCTGAACACCGGCGGCTCGCTGAGCTATGCGATCAACCGGCTCAACTCCATCGGCGTCAACGCCGGCGTCGGGCGGGGTTTGTGCGGCGTGCCGAGCGGCGGCGATGGGTTTAGACTGTGCGGCTTATGGATGGATCGGCGACGAGCGAGGCGCGGCCGGGGGCGTGGGGGGTGGTGCAGGCGATCGCGTGGCGGGAGTGGGTTCGGTTTTTCCGCCAACGCAGCCGGGTGATCGGGGCGCTGGCGACGCCGGTGTTGTTCTGGGTCTTGCTGGGCTTCGGTGCGGATCGGGTTTTCTCGGCGGAGGGCGCGTCGGGCGTGGGGTATCGCGAATACTTCTTCCCCGGGGCTTTGGTGATGATCCTCCTGTTCACGGCGATCTTCTCGACGATCACGGTGATCGACGACCGCAACGAGGGGTTTTTGCAGGGCGTATTGGTGAGCCCGGCGTCGCGTTGGTCGATCGTGCTGGGCAAGGTGATCGGGGGCGCGGGGATCGCGCTGGTGCAGGGGGTGTTGTTTCTGGCGTTGACGCCGGTGGTCGCGGATTGGCCGGGCGCGGGGGCGATGCTGGGCGCGGTGGCGTCGATGGCGGGTTTGGCGGTGGGGCTGACCGGGCTCGGGCTGGTGATGGCGTGGCGGATGGACTCGACGGCGGGGTATCACGCGATGATGAACATCCTATTGATGCCGATGTGGTTTTTGTCCGGGGCGGTGTTCCCGGCGGCGACCGCGCCGGTGTGGATGAAGGCGGTCATGGCGGCGAACCCATTGACCTACGGGCATCAACTGGTGAGCGGGTTCGTGCTCGGCGGCGAGGCACCCGAGGGGCTGGTCCCGGACTGGGCCGCGGCGCTGATCGTCGTCGGGTTCGCGGCTGCAATGGTTGCGTGGGTCGCGCGGCTGGCGCAAAAGCCTGCCTAGACTACGAACCGTGATGAACAAAGCACTCTTCAACTTGCCGGTGCTGACCGCGGCCGGGTTTTCGCTAGCGGCGACGGTCGTGATCGTCGCGATGGTCTTCGCGGACAAGCCCGAGCCGCCGACGCTGATGCTCGACGAGCCGATGCCCGCGCCCGCGTTCGAGGTCACCGCGCACACCGGCGAGGCGATGACCCGGCAGAGCATGCTCGGCAAGGTGTGGGTGTGCGACTTTTTTCTGACGCGCTGCAACGGGATCTGCCCCGTGCTCGGGCGGACGATGGCCGACCTCGCCAACGACTTATCGCAGGACGAGGCGTTGTCCGACGTGCAACTGGTCAGCTTCAGCGTCGACCCCGAGCACGACACCGTCGAGCAGCTCAACCTCTACCGCAAGATCAACATGGGCGTGTGGGATCGGGGCGACGAAGCGCGGCGCGCCGACCTCAACGAGCGTTGGCTCCACACCCGGGCCGAGGCACAAGAGCCGTTCTGGCAATTGGTCCGCGACGGCTTCAAGCTGTTCGTCGGCCCGGCGGAAAACGACCCGACCACGCCCGTCGCGCACAGCGGCCGGCTGGTGCTGATCGACAAGCGCGGACAGATCCGCGGGTACTATGACGGGTTGACCGACGCGGAGATGCCTGCGCTGCTCGCCGATATCCGCAGGCTCGTCGACGAATCCGACTGATCGAACGCGAAGCTATGCCGACGACGCCACCTCCGCCAAAGAACCCCAACGTCTTCGACCCGCCCACGGCCGAGCAGCTGGCCGAGCACCTCGAACGACACCCCGCGATCAACGTCAGCGGCTGGCAGACCCGAGCGCCCCTGTTCGCCATCGTCGCCCTCGCCGCAGTGGGCATGCTGCTCTTGAATCAACCGGGCTTTGCGCTGCTGCCTTTGCTGGGGCTGCTCGCGCTGATGGCGTACCTGTCCGGCCGAGCGCGGACCGCTCGCGAGCTGCAGGCCCGAACGACGCGCGTGTGGGAGCTGGCCATGATCCGCCGCTACCGCGAGGCGCTCGGCCAGGCCTGGGAACTCATCCCCGCCTGCCGAACCCGGCCCGATCTGCACGGCCGATCGATCACCGTCATCGCCCACGTGCTCGGCGAACTGGGGCGCGACGAGGCGGCCGAGGTCGCCTACGGCTACCTGCTCGATCGACTGCCGCCGGATCACCCGCTCGCGCTTCGCCTCAGGCTGCAACGCGCGATCGCGGCGCTGTGCAGCGGGCGATTGGCCGACGGCGACGAGGCGCTGCGTAAGCTCCGCGGCGCGGCCGAGTCGAGCAAAGACCCGACGCTCCGGGCTGCGCTCAGGCTCGCTCGGCTGGTCCAGGACGTCCACACCGGCCACTACGCCGACGCGGTCGACGAGGCCGAGCAAACCGAAGCGGCGCTTTTCGACCTCGGCGTCGAAGCGGGCTACGGCCACGGGCTGCTCGCGCTGTGCTTCCATCAACTCGCCAAACACGACCCCTCGGCCGACAACCAACAACGCCAACGCCTCGCCGACCGCGCGCGATCGCTCTGGAACAACGCCACGCTACTGATCCCCGCCGCCGCGCTCGTGTATCGACACCCCGATCTCGCCCCGCTTCTTGACGCCATGCACACGACCCCGGCCGACACAGATCAGTAGACCCGACCCGCCGCCCGCTTACCCGATGACCAAACACA
>JBMYUK010000431.1:0-2732 GCA_049605275.1 Phycisphaeraceae bacterium | reverse complement strand
CGGGTTGGGGGGGGATCCGGGGTGGCGCTGCGTTTTGCGTCGGCTTGGGGGTGGGGGTTTTAGTGGGTAGTGGGGTGGGGGTTGGGACGGCGGCGACGCCGAGGAGGGCGTCGGTTTGGAGGTGTTGGCGGAGGATGCGTGCGGTGTCGGGGGCGGGCATGGGTTGGCAGCCTACCGCGCGGGGTGGGGTTTGGGTGAGTGAAAAGTCCGAGAAAAGCGGGATTGGGGCCTGGCGTGGTCGCGGGGTTTGGTTTGTGGACGGAAAACGCGGGTCATCCGATGCAATAGCGGCATCGGACGATCGACTTCCGATCGAGTTTCTCAACGACTTTTTGACGCTGAATTGGAGCATTCATCATGGGCGAAGCCACACGCAACAAAACCGTACTCGGACCGGACTGCAAGATCTCGGGGGAGCTGACGCTCGATAACGACGCGGTCATCATGGGCCAGTTCACCGGGACGCTGCGTGTCACGGGGATGCTGGAGCTGACCGAATCGTCGCAGATCAACGGCACGATCATCGCGGGCACGCTTCGGATGGGCGGCAAGGCCGAGGCCGACGTCGTCGCCGAGCACGGCTGCGAACTGATGCCCGGTGCCCAGCTGCTCGGCCAGCTTTATACCAGCCACCTGAACGTCATCGAAGGCGCAGTCTTTCAGGGCGACGTCTGCGTCGGCCCCAAGGCGATCGCCGCGGCGACCGAAGCGCTCGGCCAACAGGACGAGTACGAAGACGAGCAGCCTTCGGCGTTTAGTTCGTCGATGATGACGCAGATGGAAGACGAGCCGATGGAAGAAGAAGAGCAGCAGCAGGCCGTGACCACGAACCCCGGTTCGGTGAATGCGGTGCTCCAGCGCCGCCGGGCGAAGGTGCTGCAGGCTCGTCGCCCCGCGACCAACGGCCAGCGGTAATCACGGGCCCTTGCACAGGAGGGCCTGACCGATGCCACTGCGTCCCGCGCTCGCCGCGTTCCATCCCAAGGGGCCCAAGCCCAAGGCCGTGAGGCCGGTGACGTGTCCGCATTGCTCGTGCGGGTTCGAGATCTCGCTCAAGGCGATGTCGATGCGCTGTCCGCGGTGCACGCGTCCGCTGGCGTTCGAGGACCTGCACCTGGATTCGAAGGTGCAGGGTGACGTCTCGACGATGGGCACGGTCCACCTCGGCGGGCAGGGCGAGATGGTCGGGCGGCTGATCTGCGGCCGACTCGACAGCGCGGGCCGGGTCGACGGCAGGATCGTGGTCTACGGCCGAGCGGACATCCAAGCCGAATCGCTCGCGACCGGGCACCTCAGCGCCCGGTCGTTCTGCGCGCACCCGGGGTCGACGGTGCGGATGTCGTTGAAGATCGGCCCCAAGCCGATGGTCACGACGACGACCGGCGCGGTGACGACGCGACCGATCCAGCGAACGGGCCGGCGTCTGGTGGGCGGAATGACGAACGCCGAGCGTTTCCGCCCGGTGGGCTGAGCGGACGGGCTGAGATGAAGGGGGCAACCTACTCGGGGTCTTGATTGTCGCGTGGGCCGATCAGGCCGTAGACGCCGGGGTAGTGCAGCAGTTCTTTGCGGGTGCGGACGCCGAGCTTGCGGTAGATGTTACGGACGTGCACGTGGATCGTGTTGGGCGATCGCTGCATGAAGTCGGCGATGCGCTGCTCGGTGTAGCGTTCGAGCAGCAGGGCGCAGACTTTTTTTTCCGTGGGGCTCAGCGGCGGGACCGAGCGTTGCGGCGGGGGCGATTGCGGTCGGGCATCTCTGTGGTCGGTCGATTCGCCTGGCGAAGAAGACTCAAACATGTCGGGCTCCGGAACAAAACAGGGAGAAGAGAAGTTGTTATGAAGGGCTGTGGAAGTAGATCTTATTGTCACCGGGTGACAACTAGCTGTCACAACGGGTTAAACCCTGCCTAAACTTCTTACATTGACGCTCGCACGAAAGATGAACCAGCCTCGGACGTTGAGCGTTAGGATGGGTATCGTTGAGATGTTTGCGGAACTGGAAACGGAGCGCACTAGCATGATTCGATCGACGGGTTGTCGCAGGACCGAGGCACGTTATCGGTTCAATCAGCGTCTATTGAAGGCATTTCTGTCCGCGTTTGTCATCGGTTTAGTAGCGGCTTCGGTTTGGCCGGTTTCGGTGCACGCGGATGAGGCGTCGGTTGCCACGGCCGTGCCCGAGACGGTGGCGGACCTCGCGTTGTTGGAAGAGAAAGTCGCGTCGGTGATCGACCGCTGCCGGGACGCGACGGTGAGCGTACAGTCGGGCGGCGGCTCGGGCAGCGGCGTGATTATTTCGGAGGATGGTTATGTGTTGACGGCGGGTCACGTCGCGGTGCAGCCGGGCCGTCCGGTGACGTTCATTTTTCCGGACGGCAAGCGAGTTCGCGGCGAGTCGCTTGGTATCAACGTCGGGATCGATGCTGGGCTGATGAAGATTACGGACAAGGGCAAGTGGCCGCACGTCGAGATGGGCACGATGGACGGGATCGAGCCGGGCACGTGGGTCGTTGCGATGGGTCATCCCGGCGGTTTCGACATCGAGCGATCGGTCGTGGCGCGGCTCGGCCGGGTGTACCGCGTGCGATCGACGGTGATTCAGACAGACTGCACGATCATCGGCGGCGACTCGGGCGGCCCGCTATTCGATCTGGACGGGCGGGTCATCGGCATCCACAGCCGGATCAGTAACTCGCTTCGGCAGAACTTTCACGTGCCGATCTCGATGTA
>JBMYUK010000430.1:0-2737 GCA_049605275.1 Phycisphaeraceae bacterium | reverse complement strand
GGATGACGGTGCTGCTGACGGTTTCGCTGCTGGCGGGGGCGGTGGGTTGCGGGACGAACTCGCGGCGTGTGCCGGTGGGTGAGACGACTCGGCCGGAGTTGGATAGTCCGAAGCAGTTGCCGGTGAGTTTGGCGGAGTTTCAGGAGGGGGCGGCGAGCGATTTGTTGCAGGCGCTGCCAGACGTTCGTGGGATCGCGGACATGCCTGGCCGAGCGACGATCTTGCTGGGCGACATTAATAATAAGACGAGCGACGTGAGCACGAACGAGTACGAGTATGTGGCGTCGGGGATTCGCAGCCGGCTGATTCGTGCGAACGCGACGCGTGACAAGTTGAAGTTCGTCGAGACGCGTCGCCGGGTTGAGAACCTCGCCGCGAACGAGCGGGTGGCGACGGCGCCGGCTCCGGTTGCGGCGCGGAGCGAAGAGATCGCGTGGGGCGGGGGGTCTTACTACGTGCCGGACTACGACGCGGACTCGACGTTCGGGATGCTGATGGACGTTTATCAGATCAATCGGAACAAGACGAATCTGTACTACGTCGAGGTGATGTTGGTATCGTTCGCGAGCAACGAGATTGTGTACAGCTACAAGACCGAAACGAAGCAGGTGTTGGATCGATGACGGCGCGGGCTGGGCGACAATCCGGCTTGTGGCGGGGTGTTGGCACGGCGGGTCGCGCGTTAGGTCGGTCGGCGGGTTGGACATTGCGTCGGTTTGCGGGTCGATTGGGGTGTCGATTGGGGGTGATCCGGGCCGGCGTTTTGCTTTGGCCCGGCTTTGGGGTGGGGGTGTTCGTGGTTGTGTTGGGTGTGGCGTTGGGGTGTGCGGGGCCGGGGAGTTCGCGGATTCAGGTGGAGGACTATCAGGAGATGGCGGGGCTGATGGCGCAGAGCCTTCGTCAGAGCGAGGCGTTTGCTCGGCGTTCGCCTTCGAGCGAGCCGTGGATCGTGTCGTTCGACAAGGTGTTGAACCTGTCGAGCGAGATCATGCCGCGGGGCGAGCAGTGGGGGGTCGTTGCGATGGTGCGCGGGGCTCAGCCGATCGATTCGCTTTGGAACGATAAGCGAGTGGCGTTTGTGATCCCGGCTCGGTACGCGATCGATCGGCGTGGGACGATGGATGCCGAGCGAGCGGACAAGGGCTTTGGCAGCGAGCGCGGCGTGACGCATACGATCACGTCGACGTTTCGTTCGGTGACGCGCGTGGGCGACGCGGGCGTGGGGCGGACGGATGTGTACGCGTGCGAGTTTCAGATGCTGGACCTGAACACGAACGAGCCGGTCTGGATCGATACGTTCGAGGTGAAGCGGACGGCGGGCGGGAGCATACGAGACTGAGCATGATGGATTGGCGACCAACACGATCGGCGCGTGATTTGTCCCGGGCATGGGCGTTGCTGTGGGTCGGTCTGCTGGTGTTGGTGGTATTGGTATCGGGTTGTCGGAGCGGGGCTCGGCCGTCGCCACACGGGATGATGCGTCAGGGGGATTTCGTCGGGGCGCGTGATCTGGTTGAGAGCCAGGTCGAGGACGATCGTAGCGATCGGCGGTACATGCTCGACCGGATGCGGGCGGGCGTGTTGAACCTGGACGCGGGCGATCCGATCCGGGCCGAGAAGTGGTTCGCAGAGGTGTACGATGTGCTTCGGACGCAGGGTATTAACGATGATAAGACGGTGCGTTCGGTGGTGTTCACCGAGGGTGTGAAGCTGTGGAAGGGTGAGCCTTTCGAGCAGGCGATGGCGCTGGTGTACTACGGCTTCGTGCAGGCGTCGCTGGGCAGCTGGGACAACGCACGCGCGGCGGCGGGCAATGCGCTCTTTTACCTGCGCGACTTCGAGGCCGAGGCGAGAGAGGCGGATGAGCCGAGCCGTCGGATCGACACCGAAGAGATCGCCCGACGCGCTGCGGCCTACGAAGCGAAGCAGCGCGGCGACGCGGACTACGAAGACGGCGAGGCCTACCTCGACAACGGCTACGTGGCCGAGGAAAACAACTTCACCATGGCCTACCTCCTGCACGGCATTGCGAGTCAGCAACTCGGCCGAGACGACGAAGCCAGCGACTATTTCAACCGCGTGGTCAAACTCAGCCCGGCGCACGGCCCGTTGGTGGCGCGTCTGCGCGCACGCGATTACAACACGATCGTCGTCGTCGCCGACGGACTCGGGCCGAGGAAGATCGCGACCGGGCCGGGCGGCGCGCTCTCGCGGTACGTGCCGATGAACTCGACCGACACGCCGGCTCGGCTCAGCGTCACCGGCCGGGAGCCGCGCGAGCTGCCCGTGGTGACGAACGTGAACGCGATGGCGCTCGACCACCGCTGGAACAACCTCGAAGACGTGCGGATCGCGAAGAACGTGATCGGCGAGGTGCTGGTGGGCGGCGGGGTTATCGTCCTGGCCGAGGGCTTGCAGCGCGAGAGCTGGGAGGTCGCGGCGATCGGCGCGGGCATCGCTGCGCTCGGGCTGCTCTTCCGATCTACCGCCAAAGCCAACACCGATTACTGCGACGTCTTCCCGCAGCGACTCTTCCTCGCCGCGGTTAACGTCACCGAGCCCGGCACGGACCTCTCGATCGAGTTGCCCGGCGTCTGGCCCCCGGCCGCGGGCGTGCTCCGCAACCTCGCGCCGCCGATCGGCAACCAGGCCGCGTTCCAGTACCTGCGTCTGCCCGACCAACGCAATTTCGACGCCGTCGCCGACGCCGACGCCAATCCGAAAACCGCGCCAAGCC
>JBMYUK010000429.1:0-2738 GCA_049605275.1 Phycisphaeraceae bacterium | reverse complement strand
CGCTTCTTCCCCGTCTACGTCGCCGCGCTCGGCGCCAAGGTCGTCGAACAACCCGTCCACCACCGCGAACGACACGCCGGCGTCACCAAATATGGCGTCGGCGTCATCACCCGCGGCTACAACGGCCTGCTCGACTGCTTCGCCGTCGCGTGGATGCGAAAACGACTCCGAAACACCGACGCCGCCCCCGTCGAACCCGCCCAATAAAACCCCAACCGCGCAAACCAAAGCAACAACGCCATGCACCTGCTCCGCAACAAACAGATGATCGTCGCGCTCGCCGCGATCCTCCTACTCGTCGCCTCCGCGGGCATCTGGTGGGCGCTCAACCACAGCGAACTCACCCAAGGCGTCAAGGTCGCCGTCGTCCCCGCCGACACACGCGAAGTCCGACTCGTCAGCCTCGGCGACGGCGAACTCACCTACCGCGTCACCGACATGGAAGGCAACACCAGCGACCTCACCCCCGTCCAGTACGCACAACTCCTCGAAGAGGACCACCGCAACCGACCCACCTACATGCGGATCCTTAACATCACCACCACCGCCGGCATCATGTGGGTCTTCGTCGGCATCTTCGCGCAAGTCCTCTTCATGGGACGCATGATCGTCCAGTGGATCGCCAGCGAACGATCCAAACGATCCGTCGTGCCCCCCATCTTCTGGTGGATGTCCCTCGGCGGCTCCAGCATGCTCATCGTCTACTTCCTCTGGCGAAAAGACATCGTCGGCGTCTTCGGCCAGGCCACCGGCTGGATCGTCTACGTCCGAAACCTCGTCCTCATCGCTCGCGAGACCGGCGACCCCGACGCCACCACCGCCGCCCAACCCCTCGACGAAGAACCCGCCCTCGCCGAAGAACCCGCCGAGCAGCCCGAACTCGTCAGCCACTAACGCCCTCGCCGCCCCTCGCGCCCCAACCACGAAGCGCCTCGGCTCCCGCGCGCCCACTCTCGCTCGACAACATCACCCCCGCAACGCATCGAGTCATCTTTCGAAGCCTGCCGCAAAGCGCTCATCGATAATCCCGATCGAAAACATTCGGATAAGATCGCCGCCCGATCGTATTGGATGTCGCGCGCCAGCGCCCCATCAACTTTGAGACCGAGGACAACACGATGACACTGTCTTTCTTGCGATTCGCCTTGTTATGCGCTTGCCCGTTCGTTGCCGCGACGCCGAACCCCGCTGCCGCCGAACCCGCTGCCTACCAACTCTCTGTCGAGCAGCCCGAGGCCGATGGCAACTATTACGACTTCAAGTCCGAGGTCGCCCGAACGACCCGAACCATCGAAACGCGCAACGGGCAAACCGTCAGCGACGACAGCACCACGATCCAAGCCTCCATCGTCGGCACCGCGTGGATCGCACTCTCCGACGGCAGCGGCGGCATCGACGAGGTCGTCATCTATCCCAACCAATACACCGGCAAGGTGAACGGCCAGGCCGTCGAACTCAACATCGACGAACGCCTCTTCGTCCAGATGAACAACGGCCAAGTCACCGCCTTCAACTCCGCCGGGCATACACTCCCCGAAAACGCCATCCGCGTTCTCAGCGAACTGCTCACCTTCATGGTTCAAACCAACGACAACCAACTCGCCGAAGACGACACCCTCGCACTCAACCAAAAGCGAAAGCCCGGCCAGACCTGGCAAGCCAACCACGCCCGCCTCGCAATAAGCCTCAACAAAGCCTGGGACATCCGCACCGACCCCGAGCAGATACAAAGCGCCGTGAACTTCGTCGAAGTCAACAAACGCTTCGAACAAGACGCCGCCAAGCTCGACCTCAACATCGAACTCAAAGGCTTTGACCTGCCAACCCTCACCAAGCGCGGCCTCACCCTCGACCAAAGCAGCGCCACCCTCGACATCCAACGCACCATCCCCCTCGATCCAAACGCCCGCAGCGGTATGGTCAGCAAACAAATCCAATTCACCGCGTCCGTCACCGGCGACAGCCCCGAAGGCAAGACCCACGTCCAAACGACTACCACGCTCACATCAGAAGCCGAGTACGAAGACAAGCGCTAACGGATCTCGTAACCCATCACGCCCGCAGCTTGCCCGCTCAGAGAATCAAGCGGCGTTCGAAAGGCGGACGAGACGCCCACCCCGCCTTCCCGTACACGTTCTCAGCAACATCCGTCCCGATCCACGCCAAGCGATACGACCGAGCCTTCCTGCGCGTTGGGTGTGCAGCAGCCGGCATCGCCCGCGTCGCCTTCGACCTTGCACAGGTCCGGCGCAAGACAGGCCGTGTGCTTGCCGGTCAGTTTCAGCGAAATCGTTTGATCGCTCGTCTCAGCCAACGCCACTGCGAATTGTGTGATGACCCCGACGTCGTACTCGATCTCGACGGGCAGGTCCGCGCCGGAAAAAAGTTCGCGACCCAACTCAATGATCTTCCCGAGCTTGCCCGCGGTCAGCCGATGCTCGACATCGTCTGCCACCCAAACCTGCAACACGCACGCATCAGTTGCTCGCGCCGTCCCGCCACAATCAATAAAGTCCTTACGTACCCGCCCGACCTCGGTGACATGAAAGTGCGGCGCGACCGCCGACCCATCGGGCAACAAAATCGCGAGGTCGGCGTCGGGGTGTTGATCGAGCAGAGCGGTGAGTTCAGAGAGTTGCATGCGATTGCTCCGGTTTGGTGTTAGGGCATTTTAGCCGCAGATAAACACGGATGGAGGTGGATTCAAGACAACAAGGCATGCCTCACGCAGACGCACC
>JBMYUK010000428.1:0-2751 GCA_049605275.1 Phycisphaeraceae bacterium | reverse complement strand
ACAGCAAACAGAAAAACGAACTCAAGTTTCCCGTGCTTAGCGACGTGGGCAATACCGTCTCCGACGCCTTCGGCATCACGACACAGGTCACGCCTGAGATCCTCGAGATATGGGAAGGGCGGATCGATCTCGAACAACACAACGGCGACGACTCGGCGAAACTCCCCCTGCCCGCGACGTACCTCATCGATCAAGACGGCACGATCCGCTTCGCACACGCCCACCCCGATTACCGCGTCCGCGCCGACCCCGCCGAGGTCATCGCAGAACTCCGCAAGCTCAGCGACAAGTGACCCCGCCTCGCGCGTTACGATACGACGCATGCGGCGAAGAACCCTCGGCCAAACCGGACTCGACGTGTCGCCACTCGCGCTCGGCGGACTCTTTACCTCCGACCTCGGCGGCGGCGTCCAGGCCACCATCGAAACGCTCACCCGCGCCTTCGACCTCGGCATCAACCTTATCGACACCGCACCCGCCTATGCGAACTCCGAGGAGACGCTGGGCCTCGCGCTCGCTCAGACGCCCAACGTCCCCGACGACCTCGTCATCTCCACCAAGCTCGGAGGAAGGCCCAAGCCGTTCGACCCGCTCGATCGCTCGAGCCTTATCGCGTCGGCGGAACAAAGTCTACGCTACCTCGGCCTAGAGACCCTCGACGTCCTCATCATCCACGAGCCCGATCGCCCGCGGCAATACGCTTGGTGGACTGACCCGGGGCGCGTCGAGGGGCCCGTGCTCGATGCGATGGATCGCCTTCAAAAACAAGGCAAAATCCGATACACCGGCCTCGGCGGCACGACCGTCAACGAGATGCATCACCTCGTCGCCTCGGCGAAGTTCGACGTGCTCCTCACCGCGTTCAACTACAGCGCGCTCTTCCGCGAAGCGTCGCTCGAACTGCTGCCCACCGCCAAATCCCTCGGCATGGGCGTCATGATCGGCAGTTGCCTTCAGCAGGGCGGTCTTGCCAAACGATACGACGCCTACCTCACCGAAAAGCCCGCGTGGATGTCCGCCGCCCGCTACGAACAGTTCCGCGATCTCTACGCGCTACTCGACGAGGTCGGCATCGGCCTGCCCGAACTCGGCATCCGATTCGCCG
Organism: Phycisphaeraceae bacterium; assembly: GCA_049605275.1. GTDB lineage: Bacteria > Planctomycetota > Phycisphaerae > Phycisphaerales > Phycisphaeraceae > JAHQVV01. Next base: position 1,646 of record JBMYUK010000428.1, on the reverse strand, counting down.
CGCATCACCCCGCGGCCACCGCCGTCCTGCTCGGCACGTCGAACGCCAAACACCTCCAGGCCGGCGTCGAAGACCTCGAAAAAGGCCCGCTGCCTCAATCACTACTCGAAAAGCTGGATGCCATCGCCGCCCGCGTCCCGTACCGACCGTTCGAAGAGCCCATGATCCTACCCATGGGTCAACCCTACTTCGGCCCCGGCATCGCGAACCACGGCGAAGGCGTCCGCGTCGGCCAGCTATGAGAAAAATAGCAACGCCCGCCACCAACTCACCCCGGCAAGAACAGATTCACCCACCACGACCGCCGCGGCGACAGCTCCATTGTCGGGAGTTTGGGTGCACTCACGAATATCGCAACGCCATAGAACGGCGCGACCGAATCGAACAGCCGCTTCACCGCCGGCCACGTCCGACGCAAACGCCAAGCCGACCCGACGCTCGACAGCATCACGACGACGCGTCCGCCTTCTGCGTTGATCTCGATCGGTCGGCCGTCGACGCTCCCCGTCAATCGACCGACCAACATCACTTTGAGCCGGCGACGCCGTCTTGCGTCGTGATCTTCACCTTGCCACTCAGCACCCACTTCGCGTGCTCCGCGCTATCTCCCGTGCCCGACGGAATCTGCACCGCTAACTGATCGAACTCGTAAGTGATCTTAGCGCCCCGGCCCGTCAGCCGATCGTACAAACCGATCGCAAGGTCCGGCCAGTTCGTCGTGTGTTCGTCGCTCATCGAATAGATCCTTTCTGTTGGAAGTGTTAAAGCTTAGGCAACCAACTGAGAGAGTTCTACCCGCCGTACGGCCTGAGCGAAAGATCGTCCGGCGTCTCGCAATACCGCTTCGCCAACGCAACATAGTGATCCGCCAACCACGCGAGATACGCCTTCTCCTTCTCGTTCGTCTCGCGAACCATCTTCCCGGGCACGCCCATCACCACGTGATCGTCCGGCACCGCCATCCCCGGCCGAACCAGCGCGCCCGCCGCCACCAGACAACGCTCGCCGATCCTCGTCCCGCCCAACACCGTCGCGTGCATCCCGATCAGCGAGCCCGAACCGATCGACACGCCGTGCACCACCGCGTTGTGCCCGATCGTCACCCGGTCGCCGATCGTATTCGGCTCGCCCGAGTCGCAGTGCACCGTCGCGTTGTCCTGCACGTTCGTCCCCGCGCCGATCGTCACCCGTGCGACATCTCCGCGGATCGCCGCGCTCGGCCAAACGCTCACCCCCTCGCCCAACACCACATCCCCAAGCACCCGCGCGGTGTCCGCCAGGTAAGCCGATCGACCCGCCGCCTCGACCACACGAAACACGCTACTCATCGCGACCCGCGATCTCTTGAATACGAAGGTTCCGAAACCAAATCCCCGCCTCGCCGTGCTTGCCCTGCAGCCCGATCTTCCCCGCCGTCGCCAGCGTCGCCTTCGGCTTACTCAGCCACTTCGGAATCTTGCTACCGTCCGGGTTCACCGTCGCCGACGTAAACGCACGCAGATCCATCGTCGTCACAGACACCCCGTTCAGCACCACGTCGATCCTCGGCCCGACGCACGTGATCGTCATCCGATTCCACTCGCCCGCCGGCTTCGACGCACGTTCCCGCGGCGCAACGTGACCATAAATCGCGCCGCAACGCCCGC
>JBMYUK010000427.1:0-2765 GCA_049605275.1 Phycisphaeraceae bacterium | reverse complement strand
CGAATCGCATGGGGTCTCTCCGTGCCGCGGCCGCGCGGCGGGTGGTTTTAGTCGGTTTGGGTCGGGGTGTTGGCGACGCCTTGGGCGGGGGTGAGATCGCCTTGCGGGTTGATCTGTATGCTCTCGGCGAGCGGGTCCTGAATAAGATCGCGCTTCAGGTCTTCCGGGGCCGAGCGTTCGATCAGCACGGATTGGTTGAGTTCCATCTGGATGCGGAAGCGAAAGAGCTCGGTCTTATCGATCGCGTCTTTCTCGATGAACTCGAGGCCGACCGCGGTGAAGAGCGGGTGGTGGGTGAGGTTGCCCATGAACTCGGTGATCTGGTTTTCGAGTTTGGAGATGCCTTCGATCTCGACGAGCACCTGTCGCGGGACGATCTCGACCTTGCCGGCGTCTTTGTCCTTATCTTTCTGCTGCTTGGCTTTGGCGCGGTCGAGGGCGGTGAGCGTGCGGGCGGCTGGAGCGGCCTTGGTCTGCAGGTCGAACTCGAGCAGCGAGAGCGCGGGGGGCATGTTGTTCACCATCTCGGCGAGGATGATCGAACGGGGGACGCGCTCGACGAGTTGCCGGACGACCTTGGCCTTGTCGATCATCTGCTGCTGGCGGTCCTGCAGTTCTTTGATTTGGCGCAGCTGCTCGGCCCGCTGGGTGAAGGCGTTGTTGACCTCGACGAGTTCGGCGCGCGTGCCCGAGTCCTGTCGGTTCTGCACGTAGAACGCCGCGCCGATCGCCGCGATCATCACGAGAAACAGCCCGACGCAGATCAGGTTGGTCCGACGCGCGATCTTGCGATCGAGGTAGTCTTCGGGCAGGAAACTGTTGGGGGTCGCCATGTCGTCTCTCCATCGGCGGGGCCGATCAAAGGTTTGCCTCGCTGAGGCACAGGCCCAGGGGCACGGCCCAGCCGGGTTGCGGTTGGTTCACATCGATGTTCACGGGGTCGAGCCCGGGCGTTCGCATGACGCGCGCCATCGGGTCGCCGACGTAGGTGGGTACGCCGAAGGCGTGTGCGACGGCGGCGGCGGTGGCGTGGTGGTGCGCCTCGCCGCCGAGCAGGATCGCGCGCTTGACCGGCGTTTCGGGGCAGACCGAATCGTGATAGCGCACGGCCATGCGGATGCCGTCGACCAAGGTGTCGATGACCTCGTCGCGTGTGTCGATCTGCTGCGGACGGCCGATCCGATCGCTCTCACGCGGGTCGCCACGCTCGGTGTCGTCCGGCTCGGCGGTCGCGACCGCGGCACTCGACGCCGCGGCGGCAGACGACGCGCGATCACCGCTGCCGACGCCGAAGGGGTTCGCGGCGAGTGGGTTGCTGGCTTCGCGCATCCGTGCGAGCCGCGCCGCGGCGAAGTCGGTGTCGTGTTCGCTGGCGTGTTGCCGCGTCAGGTCGTCGCCGGACACCGCGATGTTGCGGGCGAGCAGGATCTCCTGGCCGCGGACGATGACGAGGCTGGTCGACGCCGAGCCGATGTCGATAAAGCAGCGGGCTTCGGTTTGGTCGGCTTCGCGTCGGTTGTAGAGTTCGGAGAAGCAGCGGGCGATGCAGACCGGCTCGGAGTGCATGCCGACGACTTCGAGCTTCGCCGCCGCCGCGATCTCGAGGTAGCGCATGACCACGGCCCGGCTGGCGGCGATGCAGATCACGCGCTGACGCGTCGCGCCGTCCCGGATCACCGAGCCGATGCGCTGGTTGCGAATGACCATCCGCGTCGGGTCTTTTTCCATGACCGTCTGCAGGTGCAGGTTGACTTGCTGATTGATGTCGTCGTTCTCGTTGCACTGCAACTCGAAGGTGTTGACGAACGTCTGGAACGCGGGGATCGCGCACATGACGCGTCGGCCTTTGAACGGCTGCTGACGGACGAGTTCTTTCACCGCGTCGGCGAGAAAGGTGTAGCGTGCGCCGCCGTCTTTACGCGCCGCTTCGGGCATGACGAGCGCACCGGCACCGATCAATTGCGTCGTCTCGCCGGTCGAGATCTGCAGCATCTTCAGTGTATCGACGCCGAAGTCGATCGCGATCGGCGTGAGACGCGACTTGTTCATGCCGAATGCCATGGCGATTCCGCCTCCGGGACAACGGGTCGGGCGGACCGCTTCCGTCGGGCGGGGCCGCTGTAGGGTGCATCGACGATCGGTGCGGCCGGGTTTAGGGCCGACCCGGTTTGACTGGTCGCTACAGCCCGGCGCGGCTCGCGTTTCTCAAAGAGCGAATCGCTTCTATCGGTCCTGCCGTTTGTGACGGCGAACCTCGCCACCCCGCCGCCCGACGCCTCGGCCCCTCGGCTACCATGGCCCGCCCATGCAGACCCTCACCCCACGACAGATCGTTGACGCCCTGGACACGCACATCATCGGCCAGCACGACGCCAAGCGCGCCGTCGCCGTGGCCATCCGAAACCGCTGGCGACGGCAACAACTCGACACCGACATCGCCGCCGAGGTCTACCCCAAGAACATCGTCATGGCCGGGCCCACCGGCTGCGGCAAGACCGAGATCGCCCGCCGCCTCGCCAAGCTCACCGGCGCCCCGTTCATCAAGATCGAAGCGAGTAAGTTCACCGAGGTCGGCTACCACGGCCGGGACGTCGAGTCGATGATCCGCGACCTGCTCGACCAGGCCGTCTCGCTGGTCCGCAGCGAGCAGGCCAAGATCGTCACCGAGAAGGCCGAGGCCCTCGCGCTCGACCGCCTCGTCCAGTTGCTCTTGCCCGAGCCCGGCCCGACGGCCACAAGCCCCCGCCCCGACGAACGCGCCCCCG
>JBMYUK010000426.1:0-2765 GCA_049605275.1 Phycisphaeraceae bacterium | reverse complement strand
CAATAACGAAACACGACAACTCATCGGCGCCGCCAAAGAGCAATACGAGACCGGCATGCAGCGGCTCGAGTCCGGCGACATCCCCGTCGGCCGAGCGCTCCTCTCCGAACTGCTCTTCCGCGACGGCGCGCTGCCCCGCCACGAAGCGCAGGCCGTGCGCGAACGACTCGCCTTCCTCAACGAGAATACCGTCTTCGCCGCCAAACGCTCCGCCGATCAGGTCCGCCAAGACCCCATCGTCTCGATCCACCGAGTCCAGTCCGGCGAGTACCTCTCGACCATCGGCAACACCTACCGCATCCCTTATCAACTCATCGAACGCATCAACAACATCGAAGCCAGACGATTGCAAGCCGGCCAGAACATCCAGGTCATCAACGGCCCGGTCCACGCCCGCATCGACAAGTCCGACTACCGCATGGACCTCTTCGTCGAAGACGCCGACGGCCTGCGCATCTACCTCAAGTCTTACACCGTCGGCCTCGGCGAGTTCGACTCCACGCCGCTGGGCACCTGGCTCGTCAAGCCCGGCTCGAAAGTCGGCCCGGCCAACGGCGGACCGTCATGGGTCAACCCCCGCACCGGCGAACGCTACGACCGCAACGATCCCGATATCCCCATCGGCGAATACTGGATGGCCCTCGAAGGCCAAGACGACAACACCCGCGACAAAAAAGGCTACGGCATCCACGCGACCAACGACCCCGAGTCCATCGGAAGACAAGAATCCATGGGCTGCATCCGCATGCGCGACGAAGACGTCGATCAGGTGTTCTACACGCTGTTCGAGGGCGCGAGCCGCGTAGAAATCGTCCCCTGAATCACGCGGCGGTCAAACCGCGATTGATCACCTGCCAGAAGACCTGCACGGCGTCTTCCTTGCGATCGAAGAAATCTTCAAAAAAGCCTGCGGCGTTCAGCGCTAGCGGATAGGCGTAGCGTTCGCCGTCTTCTCCCCGTTCGTGCACCCACTCGTCCGGCTCGGTTGCGTCGACGACGTCGAAGGCCTCGGCTGGATACAGGCACGGCTCACCGCGATCGTTCAGGATGCGATAGTCATCCGCCTCGATCCCGATCACGAGATAACGCTGGCCCGGCGATAGACTCGGATAATCCGTCCCGACTTTCTTATGCTCGACGATCATGTTGTTTTTCTCTGGCGTCGGACGAGTTTATGCTCGAACTGGCCGACCCCATGGCACTCGCATCAGTGTAAGACGCATGTCAAAAAGTATTGACGCGTTGCGTAGCCGCCGGGCAACGCACGGGGGTGGAGCCATGTCCGGCTTTGACAAGGGTCACGCCCAATAGACCCCAGACGATTCGACCCCCGCGTGTTACGCGGCGGCTATCAAGACGCGCGAGGTTACAGCGAGATGCGTACCAGTCGCTCGGCAGTAAGGTCGCTCGGTTCAAGCACGCGTTACAACCCCGACGACCCCAGGCTCTCGTTCTCGGCCTCGGTCTGCGGCAGGTGGATGCCGCACTCTTCTGCGAAGCCGCCGAAACGGCCGGCGCGTTCGTCTTCGCCCTCGGTGATCGGGCGACTCGAATGCGTGTCGCCGATCGAGGCGTAGCCCTTCTCGACCAGCGGGTGGTACGGCAGGTCGTGCTCGGCGAGATACGCGCCGATGTCCTTCCGTGACCACGACAAGATCGGGTGGACCTTGTAGAGGTTGTCCTGCTTCTCGACGGTGCGCAGCGACTTGCGGTGGTCGGTCTGATCGCTTCGCAGGCCCGCGAGCCAAGCGGTGACATCCAGTTCTTCGAGCGCCCGCTGAAGCGGCTCGACCTTGAAAACCTCGTGGTAGTGGGTCAGCCCCTCGGCGTACTCCCACGTCTTGCCGTGCAGCGCCTCGTAACGCGCCGGCGTCACGCGCGGGGTGTACACCTTCAGGTTCAGCGACAGCCGTTTGGTCAGGTCGCGGACGAACTGATACGTCTCGGGAAACAGGTAGCCGGTGTCGATCAGGATCACCGGCAGATCGGGCAGCACGCGGGTCACCAGGTGCAGCATGACCGCGGACTGAGCGCCGAAACTCGACGTCATCGCCAGCCCGTCGCCGAAGGTCTCCCCGGCCCAGCGCACGATTTCCTCGGCGGGCTTGCCGTCGAGTCGGCCGTTCGCGGTGTCGAGTTGTAGCGTGCTGCCGGCGGTCATCATGAGCGTTCTTCGCAACGAGCCAAGCATTGTAGCCCCAACTGACCCATCCAGAAGCACGCCGTTCAGCGGCCGGGCGAGCCCCTCCTACAATACCGCCATGTTAGACGCGTACCTCGGTCTCGGCAGCAATCTCGGCGACCGCCGCGCAAACCTCCGCGCGGCATGCAATGCGATCGCCGCGCTGCCGGGCGTCACCGACTTGCGCGCCTCGCCCGTCTACGAGACCCCGCCGATGGGCCCGCAGGACCAGGACGCCTACCTCAACATGGCCGCAGCGATCCGCACCGATGCCGAGCCGACGGCGCTGCTCGCCTCGCTGCAACAGATCGAGCGCGCGCTCGGCCGCGCCGCACCCAAAGACCGCCGACGCTGGGGGCCGCGCGAGATCGACATCGACGTGCTGCTGTTCGGCGACCGCGTCATCGATCGGCGGGGCCTGACCATTCCGCACCCCGGACTCGCCGAGCGGTGGTTCGTCCTCAAGCCGCTGGCCGACCTCGCGCCCGATCTGGTTCATCCGACGCTCGGCCGCTCGATCGTGCACCTCCTCAACGACCTACCGACCCCCGCCGCCGAAGAGCCCGCGCGATGAGTGAGCCGA
>JBMYUK010000425.1:0-2769 GCA_049605275.1 Phycisphaeraceae bacterium | reverse complement strand
TTAAGTGGAATTAAACCAGCTAGCAATCTGACATAAAGTTGGCTTGATGTCAACGATTCTCAGCGTAAATAACTGGATTCTCTGATTGGTTTCGCGATATTGGGAATGGGGATTCGTGTCACTTCCCCGTCGCCGCAGCCTTGTCGAGATACCAGGTCAGTTCGCCGCCGGTGAGGGACGGGTCGATGCCGGTGATGGGGAGTTCCTGGATATCGGGTTGGCCGGTGGCGAGTTGGGCTTCGATTTGTTTGAGGGTGGCGTGTTTGCCGGTGCCGGTGAGGAGGACGACGACCTCTCGGCCGTGGTTGATGAGGGGGTAGGTCATCGTGACGCGCGGGGGCGGGACGACGCGGTCGCCGTCGTTGGTGGCGATCCAGCGGTCGGTGATCTTTAGGGCGGGCGAGGCGGGGAACAGGCTGGCGGTGTGGGCGTCGCCACCCATGCCGAGCAGGATGAAATCGATCTTCGGTACGTCGGGACGTTTGATGCGCTCAAAGGCATCGGAGAGCACTTGTTCGTATTCCCCGGCCGGGTCGTCGGCGAGTACCGGCATGGGGTGGACATGGCTGCGCTTGATTGGCACGTGGTCGGTCATGGCCTCGCGGATCATCTTGATGTTCGACTTGTCGTGATCCTCGGGTACGCAGCGCTCGTCGACGATCCAGAGGTGGGTTTGCTCCCACGGGAAGGCGCGGAACTTGGGGTCGGTCACCATGCGGACGTAAAATGGCTCGGGCGTGCCGCCGCCGGAGAGCGCCATGTGAAAGACGCCGCGGTCTTGCACGGCACGTTGAGCGTTGCCGAGCAGCGCGCTGCCGAGGTCTTCGAAGAGTTGTTCGGTGTCGGGTGCGACGTGGACGTGGCCTGGGAGGTTGAGCATTTGCGATTTCGGATTTCGGATTTTGGATTTCGGATTGAAATACAGATACTTCTATAACAAGGGCGTCTTATCGAAACGGGCTTGGAAATCCGCGATCCGAAATCCCGAATCGCCTCAGCCATTCCGCCAATAGCGTCCGTCGCGCTGCATCATCAGATCGGCGGCGGGCGGGCCCCACGTGCCGGCCGAGTAGTTGGGTAGGTCGTCCTGCGGGTGCTCGGCCCAGTAGTCGAGGACGGGCTGCACCGCGTCCCAGGCCGATTGAATCTCGTCGCGATGTTTGAACAGGGTCTGGTCGCCCTTGATCGCGTCGTGCAGGAGTGTCGCGTAGCCGTCCGGCGGCTCGGTCTGCCACTGCTCGACGTAATCGAAGTCCATGACGACCTCTTTCATCTTCAAGCCCGAGCCGGGGACCTTGCCCTCGAACCGCATGCGGATGCCCTCGTCCGGCTGGACGTTGATGACGATCTGGTTGGGCTTGGTCTGCCGGGCCTTGTCGCGGAACAGGCAGTGCGGCGTGGGCTTGAAGTAGACGACGATCTCGGTCTTCTTCGCGGCCATCGCCTTACCCGAGCGCAGGTAGAACGGCACGCCGCCCCACCGCCAGGTATCGACGGAGAACTGCATCGCGGCGTAGGTGTCGGTCTGGCTGTGCGGGTCGACGCCCTCGGTGTCGCGGTAGCCGATGACGGGGTCGCCGTTGACCGCGCCCGGGCCGTACTGACCGCGCACCGCGATCTTCGGGACGTCCTCGGCCTTTGGAATGCGAAGCGCTTTGAAGACCTTGATCTTCTCCGTTCGGATGTCGGCGGCGTCCATCGAGACCGGCGGCTCCATCGCGACGACCGAGAGCACCTGTAGGAGGTGGCTCTGCACCATGTCGCGCATCGCGCCCCCGGCCGGGCTGTCGTAGTAGCTGCCCCGGCTCTCGACGCCGACGGTCTCGCTCGCGGTGATCTGGATGTGATCGACGTAGCGCTGGTTCCACAGCGGCTCGAAGATCGCGTTGGCAAACCGCAGCACGAGCATGTTCTGCACGAGCTCCTTGCCGAGGTAGTGGTCGATGCGGTAGATCGCGTCTTCGTCGAAGACCGAGGCGCAGGTGCGGTTGAGCTGCGCGGCGGACTCGGGGTCCGAGCCGAAGGGCTTTTCGACGACGATGCGTTGCCAGGCCTTGTTGCCGTCGATCGAGCAGTACTTTCGGCCCTCGACGACGATATCCGCGCCGCCGATGTTGTTGATGATCGGCTCGAAGAACTGCGGCGAGACCGAGAGATAAAACAGCACGTTGCCGCCGAGTCCGTGCTTGCTGTCCAGTTCGCCCATGCGCTCCTTGATCTCGCCCCAGGCCTCGGCCTTGGTCGCGTCGCTGGGCTGGTAGTGAATCCGCTCTTTGAACTCGGCCCACTTCGCGTCGTCGTAAGTCTCCGGCGAGAAGCCGTGCAACTCGCCACGCCACGCGTCATCCGAAAACTTGGTCCGGCTCACGCCCATGATGGCGATATCCTTGGGCAGCATCCCGCTGTCCCAGAGGGAATAGAGCGCGGGGACGAGCTTGCGTTTGGTCAGGTCGCCCGAGGCGCCGAAGATGACCACGAGGCAGCCGGTGTTTTTCTGATCGTCTGGCATCGGTGCAGTAGAACTCGGATGGGGCGGGTTGGCAAGCCGCATGAATGGCGGAGTCGTCAAACCCTGGCGAGTTTGTTCAGGTAAACGCTCACGACCATGAGGTCCGATGGGTTGACGCCTTCGAGCCGACCGGCCTGACCGAGCGTTGTCGGCTTGAAGCGGTCGAGCATCTGCTGCGCCTCGCGACGCAAGCCGGCCACCTGCGCGTAATCCAGATCGCTCGGCAGCGCTTGTTTTTCCTGCTGCGCGAGGCGCTCGAC
>JBMYUK010000424.1:0-2776 GCA_049605275.1 Phycisphaeraceae bacterium | reverse complement strand
CTCGTCGAAGAGGGCTCGCATGGCACTTACCACGTCACCGACGGCGGGCACTGCACGTGGTACGACTTCGCGAAAGTGATCGCGAAGCACAGCAACCCCGCGTGTAAGGTCAAACCCTGCGGCAGCGAGCAGTACCCCCGCCCGGCCGTGCGCCCCGCCTACAGCGTCCTCGACCTCGGCGAGACCCAAGCGATCGTCGGCGACATGCCGAGTTGGGAGACGAACCTGGGTTTGGTGTTGGACGGGATCGCGGGATTGGCGGGATCGTCGGGATCGTCGGGATAAGTCATGGAAGATCAGGAATTGACGCGGCAGATCATCGGCTGTGCCTATGCCGTCTATAACGAATTGGGCTCGGGCTTTTTGGAGTCGGTTTATCAGCGGAGCCTGCTGATTGAACTCCAGAAACTAGGTTTGAGTGCCCAAGTCGAATCGCCGGTCAAGGTTTACTACGATGAGCAAATCGTTGGTGAATTCCGTGCTGATCTCATCGTTCGAGGACGTGTTATCGTTGAACTTAAAGCGATCGAAGCATTAACTAAGGCCCATGAGGTCCAAGTGGTCAACTATCTCCGAGCTACAAGCATCGAGATAGGGCTCTTACTCAATTTCGGTCAAACAGAAGTTCAAGTTCGGCGCCTCACGAAAACACCACCGCAACAACGAAGCGAGAATCGATCCCGCTGATCCCGATAATCCCGCGATCCCGTCAAAATCAAAGCAAGAGATACCAACCATGCACATCCTTCTCACCGGCGGCAGCGGCTTTATTGGATCGAACTTCGTGCGCTACGTGCTGCGCGATCGGCCCGATTACTCGATCACCAACCTCGACTGCCTGACCTACTCCGGCAACCCGGAGAACCTCGCCGATGTCGAAGGCGACGAGCGTTATACCTTCGTCCACGGCAACATCCTCGACATCGACCTCGTCACCGAACTGATGCAGAAGGTCGATTGCGTGGTCCACATGGCCGCGGAATCGCACGTCGATCGCTCGATCATCGACGCTCGGCCTTTCGTTGAAAGCAACGTGCTCGGTACGCAGACGCTGCTCGATGCGCTGCGCCGCGTGGACCCCGACAACGCCAAGAAGTTCGTACACGTGAGTACCGACGAGGTGTTCGGCGACCTGCCGCTGGACGAGCCGGACAAGCTGTTTAGCGAGACGACGCCTTATGCACCGTCGAGTCCGTACTCGTCCAGCAAGGCCGGCAGCGACATGATCGCCCGCGCCTATCACCACACCTTCGGCATGCAGGTGATGATCACCAACTGCTCGAACAACCACGGGCCTTATCAATTCCCCGAAAAAGTCATTCCGCTGTTCGTGACCAATCTCATCGAAGGCAAGAAGGTCCCGCTCTACGGCGACGGCCAGAACGTACGCGACTGGCTGCACGTCGAAGACCACAACGAAGCCGTGCTGACCGTGCTCGAAAAAGGCACGCCCGGCGAGCAGTACTGCATCGGCGGCAACAACGAGCGGTCCAACCTCGAACTCACGCACGCGATCCTTGAACTCATGGGCAAGGGCGAAGACATGATCGAGCGCGTCACCGATCGCCTCGGCCACGACCGCCGATACGCCATCGACGCGACCAAGCTCAAGACCCAACTCGGCTGGCAACCCACGCGCAGCGCTTGGCCCCAGGCGCTCGAAGCAACCGTCAAGTGGTACGTCGACAACCAGGCATGGTGGAAGAACGTCAAGAGCGGCACCTACCGAACCTACTACGAAAAACAGTACGGCGGGCGGTGAGGCGCAGGCCTGAGTTAGCCCCGTATCACACGCGGGGGTCGATCTGTCTGTAACGCATACCCGCTCGACCCCCGCGTATTACGCGGCGGCTACGCAACAGCGCGGATGCATCTAAATCCGCTTCGGCAGCCACGCCACCACGTCCAATTCGTCCGCGTAATGCAGCAAAGGCGCGCGATCGGGCAGGTCGAACCCCAGGCCGCTCGTCATCTCGCAAACTGTCACCTCGCAAGTCGCCACCTGCAAAGGCCAGGGCCGATGCGCGATTTCACCTACCCGAACCCCTCGGCCCTTCCGACCCAGCGTGAACAACCGATACCGCTCGGTCAGAAAACGCTCGAGCGATCCCGCCTGTGCGTCCACCGGCCCGCGATCTTCCAGGGGTCGATACGACGCCGCGAACCGCGCAGGCGGTGCGCCGTAATGCGTCCGCACCGACTGGAAGTGCGTCCACCCGCTCGCGTCCGACTCGCGCTCCACGCGCATCTGTGCATCGAAATACGGCAGCCCAAAGCCCAACCGCGCCAGCCGCACCGACACTTTGCTCGCCGCATCAAGCGAGAAAAAGAACACCCCCGGCAGCGGGCCGTCCTCCGTGTTCACCGTCACGTACGTCCGAACGTTCAACTCCGGAAAACTCGACGGGCTCACCGGCATCAACTTCTGCGGGATCGGCGGGCAACACCGCGGCCGAGTCGACTGCATCCGAAACGGCACGACGCCCACCCACGCCATCCCGTCGTACAAGTCCAAATCAAAATCGCCCGGCACCGCTTCACGCATCACCCCCGGCTCGATCGGCCAGTGCATGAACAGCAGGTCCGTCCAACGCATCGACATCGCCCAGGGCCGATCGGGCAGCGGTCGGTCGCGGTGCTCGCTCTGTCGAATCGCGCGGTGAGCCATGGGGCTGATCCTAGCCGGAATAAATCGCGGTCATCCGGGATTGTGCGGGTGCTCGGCGTGTTGCCGGGCTCGGGTAACATGGCCGATCCCGGCCGCCGACGCATCGGA
>JBMYUK010000423.1:0-2782 GCA_049605275.1 Phycisphaeraceae bacterium | reverse complement strand
ATACACGCTGAATGAAAAGATTTTTGTGGGCGGGTTCTCGGGGGGATCGCAATATGCCCACCGCTTTGCGATGAAGTATCCCGACCTTGTTGCAGGTTGTGCGGCACACTCGGGCGGGACCTGGGCGACGGGCGACTATGCCGAGCGTGCTGTGCCCAACCCCAAGGCTCGTGGCGTGCTTTTTGTCATCTCCTGCGGCGAGAAAGACACCCAAAAATCCTTCGGCCAAGCGCCCCTCGGCCGACTCGACTGGGCGAAAAAGTACGAGCGGCTCCTCGACCAGGGCGGCTTCATCTACGACGCCCGCTGGTGGCCCGACGTCGGACACGGGTATTCCAAGGGCGCTCGCCGGCAGACCGAGGACTGCTTTGTCGCCTCGACGAAGCGTCTGCCCGAATACGAGGCCGAGCGCGACGCGTTGAAACAATCCATGCGGGCTCGTGCGTACGCCGAGGCCTGGTCGATCGTCCGCGCTCGGTTCGACCACCCGGACAAGGACGATGACGGCATCATCGGCAAGCTCCACCGCGCCTACGTCGCGTCGCTGGACGAGAGCATCACACGCATCGATCGGCTGGCCGAGCGCGAGGTCCGCAAGATCGTTCGAATGAACGACGACCCGCAGGCCCGCCGCGCCGCGCTCGAGGCGCACAAGGCGCAATTCGACGGCGCGCCCAAGACGAGCGAGGCCGTCGATCGGGCGTTGGCGGAACTCGATCGACCGCGTTAGCTTGAAGCGATGCCCGAGCGACCGCGGATCGAGATCAAGCCGTTCGATGCGTTGACGCTGCGCGAGCTGCACGCCTGCCTGATGCTCCGCGGCGAGGTGTTTGTGGTTGGTCAACGGATCTGCGCGGTGCCGGATGTCGACGTGCACGACCCCGAGGCGTATCACGCGATGCTCCGGCTCGGCGGCGAGTTGATCGGCACGGCCAGGCTGCTGCCCCTGGACATCGGCCCGGTCGTCAAGGTCGGCCGCGTGGCGATCGCGCCTACGCAGCGCGGCAGGGGACTCGGCCGGACGCTGATGCGCGCGGTGAACCGGTGGATCGACGGATGGCCCGATCACTCGGGGGTGATGCACGCCCAGGCGGACCTGCAAAACTGGTACGCGTCCTTGGGTTGGGTCCGCGTCGGCGATCCGTTTATGGAGGCCGAGATCGAGCACGTTGAGATGCGTTACACCCCGCCGAGCCCCGACTCGTAAGTATCCGACTAAAGCCTCGCGCGTTTGTACAGCCGCCGCGTAACACGCGGGGGTCGTATCGGTTGGGGCCTATTCGGCGTGTCCATGGTCAAAGTCGGAAACGGCTCGACCCCCGTGCGTTGCCCAGCGGCTACACAACGCGTCGATCCTTATTAAGACGCGTATGGCCGAGCGCCACTAGCGTAAACCGTTCGCGGAGCCTAAACTGCAAAGCTCGATCGGCTGGCTTTGAACGAGGTTCCGAGCCGGTCGATCGTCGATTTCTGTCGTTTGCTCCACCCCCTCGGGACACCGCTATGCCTGACGCCATCGCCAGCGAAACCGCCAAACTCTCCATCCCCGGCCACGAGCTGGACCTCAGCATCACCGTCGGGTCTGAGGGCGAACACGCGATCGACGTCACCCAACTCCGAGCCAAGACCGGCTACATCACCCTCGACCCCGGCTACGCGAACTCCGGCTCCTGCCAGAGCGCGATCACCTTCATCGACGGCGAAGAGGGCATCCTCCGCTACCGCGGCTACGCGATCGACGACCTGTGCGCGAGCTGCACGTTCCTCGAAGTCGCCTGGCTCTTGATGTTCGGCGAGTTGCCGACCAAGGCGGAACTGGACAAGCTCACGACGCTGGTGGGCAAGTACTACGAAGTCGACGCGGACGTACTCAGCGCGATTCAAGGCTTCCCGAACGACGGGCACCCGATGGCGAAGTTCGCCGCGTCGATCCAGGCCGCGAGTTGTTGCCACGATCGGCGCGAGGCGGCCGAGGGCGAAGACTCGTTCCTGCAAGCGGCGGCCTGCCTGATCGCGCAGGGCCCGACGCTCGCCGCCGCGGGCTCCAAGGACGCCAAGGGCGAGCCGGCGATTCCGCCCAAGCCCGGCCTCGGCTACGCCGCGCAATTCCTGCACATGATGTACTCGACTCAGGACGCCGAAGCCGAGCTCGATCCCGACGTGATCGAAGCGATCGACAAGATCTTCATCCTCCACGCCGACCACGAGCAGAACTGCTCGACCTCGACGGTGCGCATCGTCGGCAGCTCGGGCGCGAACCTGTTCACGTCCTGCGCCGCGGGCGTCAGCGCGCTGTGGGGGCCGTTGCACGGCGGGGCGAACGTGGCCGTGCTCAAGCAACTGCACCGCATCCACGAATCCCCGCTCGACGTGCCGGGCTTTCTCGAAAAGGTCAAGAACAAGGAAGACAAGCTCTTCGGCTTCGGCCACGCGGTGTACAAGAACTTCGACCCGCGTGCGCAGGTGCTCAAGGCCTCGGCCGACAAGGTGCTCGGCAAGCTGGGCATCGACGACCCGCTCTTAGAGATCGCCAAGGAACTCGAGGCCGCCGCGCGAAGCGACGACTACTTCGTCTCGCGTAATCTTTATCCCAACGTCGACTTTTACTCGGGCATCATCATGCGGGCGCTCGGCATCCCCGAAGACATGTTCACCGTCATGTTCGCGCTGGGCCGAATGCCCGGCTGGATCGCGAACTGGAAAGAAGTCGGCGACCAGAAGAGCCGCATCTACCGCCCGCGCCAGGTCTACACCGGCCCGACCGAACGAAAAGTCACCCCGC
>JBMYUK010000422.1:0-2784 GCA_049605275.1 Phycisphaeraceae bacterium | reverse complement strand
GGAGGGTTGAAAAGACATGAAGCCGAGGTTGATCCACGCGGTCGATCCGTTGCGGACGGGGACGATCGATCGCGGCACGCCGGGCAGGATGACGAAGATCAAGAGCAGGGTCGCGGCGATCATGACGGGGTAGGCCATGTGCCCGATCCAGCGTGGGGAGGGGACGAGCATCAGCGCCATGGCGACGATCGCGACGGGCAGCCAGCGTGCGCTTTGGACCTGGGCGTGGCCGGGCGAGACGGTTTCGATCGCACTGATGCCGAGCCAGGCGAGGATGACCGCGGCGATCATGGCGTACCAGCCGGGGTGGGGCCGGAGCAGGACGCGGAGTTGCGCGGCGAGTTGTCGTGCGGGCGGTTGCATGGTGCGGGGTGTGTGGTCTTGCGTTGTCGCGCTTGCGTGATCGATTGTCGGGTCCGTCTCGCTGCGCGGGTGCTAGCGTTCAGGCGGCCATTGGAGGTATCGGTGTCGCTTGAGCGCGTGGATGGTTTGGTTGACGATCGGCCCGGCGATCTGCCCGCCCGAGCCGGCGTACTCGACGACGCAGGCGATGGCGTGGGTGGGTTGGTTGGCGCCGTCGGGCTGAACGAGCGCGACGACCCAGGCGTGGTCGCGGAGGCCGGACTCGATCTCGCCGTCGTCGATCTCGCCGTTGCGGTTGTAGTCGATCCATCGGTATCGGCCGGGGTCGGCGGTGCCGGACTTGGCCATGACCTTGACGCCCTGGGCGTTGAAGATCTTCTCGCCGTTGACGGGGCTCGCGGGGTGGCTGAGGTGGTGGGTCGTGCCCTGCCTCGTGGTCGCGCTGAGGTGCATGCCCTCGAAGGCGAGGCGCCGGGCCGCTTGGCTCAACCGGATCGGCGGGCTCGCGGGGTCAAGCGCTTCGGCGTCGGGCCGCTCGGGCGTGACGATCAGCCGAGGCCGACGCGAGAGATCGCCCGAGCCCAGACGCATGTACGACGTCGCGGCCTGCAACGGCGTCCACGCGACCGGGCCCTGTCCGATCGTCATGAAACACACCTCGTTGTGCTCGATCTCGCGACCGGGCGCACCGAGAAAGCCCGCGATCTCTTCGGGCAGGCCCGTCCCCGGCTTCTCGCCTAAACCGAAGCGGCGGTACCAATCGGGCAGGCGGTCGATGCCGAACCTGGGGATCAGCCGGTCCTTGGCCATCATGCCGAAGAACGGGTTCGACGAGACCTGGATCGCCTCGACCCCGTCGATCTCGCCGCGCAGCAGCGCGTACTTTTTCCAGTACCAATCGCGAAACACCGTCGGCTTATCCGCCCAGAGAAAGCCCGGCGTGTCGATCGTCTCGCGCTCGCCCAACACCCCGTCCGACACCGCCGCCGCCAGCACCAGCGGCTTGAGCGTCGACCCGGGCTGATACGGCACCGCGACCGCGCGGTTGAGCATCGGCTGGTTGACCAGGTCGTTCCACGCCAGCTCCGCGTCTTCTTTCAAGAGCTCGCGCGACGCATTGGGCGACGACACCGCCGCGAGCACGTCGCCCGACGCGACATCGATCACGACGACCGAGCCGTTCAATGGCGAGCCGAGCAGCTCCTTCGGGTCGTCCGTCTTGAGGTGCCAGGGCAGAACCTGCATCAGTCCGAAGGACGGCGTGAGCATCGCCTGGAGATGCGCCTGCAACCGGATGTCGATCGCGAGGAGGACGTCGTTGCCCGCTCGCGGATCGATCTGGTGCGTGGTGTCGCCGGTGTCGCGATCGATCATGCGAAGGCCGCGCGACCCGCGGAGGGTGAGTTCCATGGCCTGTTCGATGCCGGAGCGCCCGAGCCGGTCGCCGTCTGCGTAGCCGCGCAGGTCGAACTTGCCCGTGCGATCGCGGAGCGGTTTTTCGCCGACGTCCTCTTTCCACGCGTCGCGCATCAGCCCGATCAGGTGAAGCCCCACCCCGCCGACCTCGACCTCGATCGGCTCGTCGCTGGCGATCGGACTCGGCAGCGTCGACCGATCCAACTCGACCGTCATCCGGTCCATCGGGTATCGGCGAACCGTCGTGCGACGCAGCTCCACGCGCGACCAGGGCAGCGCCGAGCGCGACTGCTCGTCGCCGACGCGTTTGGCTCGCTTGCCTTCGTCGATGAAGTTTTCGATCAGTAGACGCAGGTCGTCGCTGAGATCGGGGATCAGCACGTGGTGCTGCGTCTCGGCCTCGATCGGCTTGGCGACCTGCTCGAGGGGCACGGGCTCGCCGCGCTCTTCCGATTCCTGCTTCTGCCACTGCAGCCAGAGGTAGTGCTGCAGGCGCTGGATCCGCGCGACCGTGTTGCGCCGGCGCTCTTCGATCTCCGCGTAGCCGATGCCCGACAACTCGCCGAGCGTGACAAAGAGCGCGCGGGCCTGCTGGTCGTACTCGCGCTGCAGCGACAAGACCTTGGCCTCGCGCTGGTCCTGTCCCATCTCGCCCCACGCGAGCTTGTCGCGCGACGCCTCGGCGAACGCGCTGCGGTACCCCCACTTGCCCGTCAGCAGATCGAAGTGAACCGCCAACTCCCAGCCCGGCTCGTCCTTCGCGAGCACCACGCCGTTGCGGTCGAGGATCGCGCCCCGACGAGTCTGAATGACCTCCTGCCGCTTGAGCTTGGACTCGGCCGTCGCTCGGGCGTCCTCGTGCGTCGCACCGGTCGCGAGCATCACCGTCTTCGTGCCCAGCACCATCAGAACGACCAACATCACCGCCACCAGCAGCAGCAGCCGCCGGTGGAACATGCTCGGCAATAAGTCTCGGACCGTACTTCGCAAAAAGGCCCATCCTTA
>JBMYUK010000421.1:0-2792 GCA_049605275.1 Phycisphaeraceae bacterium | reverse complement strand
GGCAAGACCCTGATCAAGCGTGACCTGTCGGGCAAACCGCGCAGCATCAACAGCGGGCTGCTGTCATTGTTACTCGAGCAGGGTTACAGCCCGGTCCTGACCATACCGATCGTCGATGAAAACGGATTTGCGATCAATTCGGAAAACGACGACATCGTCGCGCGCATCGCCGAGATCCCGCGACGCGAGCGCGGCCAGGTCTGGGTCACGAGCGTCAGCACGTCGTACACGCCGGCGCGACCGATGATCGACGACGGGCTGGGCAACCTCGTCCCCGCCGATCCGGGTGTATCCGGCGGCGGCGGATTTAGCGGCGGCGGGTTCGCAGCGACCTCGGGCACCGCCGCCGGGCTGACGCCGATCCCCTTCCCCACGCCCGCCGCCCAGCCGCCGACGCCAACGCCTGCTCCCGACGGCACAGAACCCGAAGCCGACGACGATGGCCCGCCCACCGCGGAGGAACTCGAAGACAGCCCTGCGCCGCGCATCGTCGTCACCATCAACGGCAAGACCACCATGGACGGCGCATCGATCTCGCAACTGCTCCGACGCGAGTTCGTCGGATGGATGCAGGACAACATCGAGCGCCCCGACCGGCCCTACCTGCTCATCCCCGCGATCAAAGACTTCTCGCAACTGTCCTCGACCGCGACACGCACCGGCCCGACCGCCACCGGCCAGAACGCCAGCGGGCTCTCTCCCAAGCCCACCAAAAAAGCCGGCACGACCTCGGGCGGCTCGACGATCCCCGGCCCCGGCTTCAGCCAGCCCGGCGACTTCGGCGAGCCCGGCGGAACCCGGACCGAGAAAGAGCAGATCGAGGTCAAAACGCCCGAAGGCTGGTACGCCTCGCTGAGCGCAAACAGCGCCGGCTTCACCGCCGATGCGCTCACCCCCCGACGCCCGCTCAGCGCCGAAGACGCCAGCGGCGACTACCGATTCACCTTCAAGTTCGAAGTTATCCTCCTCCCGCCGGACGAGGCGCGTAAGTCGATCCTGCCTTCCGAGCCTAGCGACGACGACGCGAACGACTCCGCCGGGCCCACCGCTTCCACCCTGAATCAGGAGGACCAGTCATGAGAAACGCGATCGAATGGATCAGAGCCAACGTCATCGTCAGCGCCTCGGCCTTGGTCGCACTGATCGGTCTCGTCGCGATCGGGTACTTCTACTTCATCGCCGCGCCGGGTTACAGCGCCGAAAAGACCGAGATGCTCAAGGAAAAGAAGCAGCGTCAGGACCGGCTGATGAACATCGCCGTGCCGATGCCCAACGAAGACCCCAACGCGCCGCCCGACACGCACTTTGTCGTCATCAACCAGACCGTCATCAACGACGTCAGCAAGATCTATCGCGAGATCCAGGAGCAGTACGACGGCATCCTCGTCGAGATGAACGAGAAGAACGCGGCCAATCATCAGCCGTTCATGCTCGGCGGCGACGCGATCTGGCCCGACGCCGACCCGACCCAGTTCTTCGACCTGTACATCCGCGCCGCGGCCGACTACAAACGCCACTTCGAAATCCTCTTCGACTACGATCAGCCGAACGCGTGGAACATGCCCACGATGATCGCGAGTTCGCCGCCTTCGGACGAGACGATCCAGCAGTTGCTCGCCAAGTCCGCCTTCGAGTTTGTCAGCAGCATCGGCGTGCAATCGCCCGCGGACCTCTCGCAGACGCAAGCGAAACAACTCTACGCCGAGCAGCGCGTCCAACTGATGTGGGCACTGATGGATCGCGCCCGCGGCATCCACTTCTACGCCGACCTGCCCCCCGAGAGCGATCCGTTTAAGACCGCCGACGAAGACGAGGCCGACCAGCCCGCGCCCGCCGCCGACTTCGGCTCGCCCTTCGGCCAGCCCGCCGCCAGGCCCGCCGCGGGCAACAAAGACGCGGCCGGCTATCCCTTTCGCATCGAGCCGTGGGCCGACTCCGACCAGCCGCCCACACCGGACCAACTCTGGGAAGGCCAGGTTCAGCTCTGGGTGCTCCGCGACGTCATGACCGCGATTCACCGCACGAACAACATCGGCGAACAGATCGACGTGCTCGCTCCCGACGGCACGATCCGTCCCGAGCCGGCCAGCGTCGTCAACAGCCCGATCAAGCGGCTGATCAAGCTCCAGACCCTGCCCGGTTACGTCGGGCTGCACAACACCGGCGCGGCCCTGGGCACCAGCGTCACCGACTTCGACAATCCCGCGTCCGGCTTCTCCGCGTCGCCGCCTTCGACCGGCTTCGGCGGCGGGCTGGGCGCCGCGACCACCACCACCCAGAGCATCTACCCGACCCCGCCCGTCGAGCTCGCGCCCAAGGCGAAAACCGAAGCCGCGTCCGAGCACTTCGGCATCACGCCGACCGGCCGCGTCTCCAACGCCGTCTTCGACGTCCGCCACACCCGGCTGGTCATCGACATCGAGTCCGCCAAGCTGCCCGCCTTCATGGACACGCTTCGCGACGTCAACTACCTCACCGTCGTCAAAGCGAACATCCAGGACGTGGACGAATACGAACTGCTCCGCGAAGGCTATGTCTACGGCTCGGCCGACGTCGTCCGCGCCGAACTCATCCTCGAATCGCTGTGGTTCCGCAACTGGACCGAGAAGTTCATGCCCAAGCTCGTGAAGGAAAAGCTGCTCATCATCCTCCCCGAGGCCGACCCGAGTCAGCCGGGCAGCTTCAGCGAACAGCCGCCCCAGTTCATCGAGTAGTCACTGCGGTTTGACGCACGCCTGCCGCCGCATCACAAAGCCCAGCCCAACCTCGCTCAACACAGTACAGCACAGCGC
>JBMYUK010000420.1:0-2795 GCA_049605275.1 Phycisphaeraceae bacterium | reverse complement strand
ACGTGTCCCGACGCGTTGGCTGATCGCTTGCGTGCGATGGCGGGCGAGTCGGGTGCGGTCGTGCAGGCCGGGGCGATGGGCTCGGTCGCGCCGACGAGTCCGCCGGCTCCCGCTCCGGGATACGCCGGGCCGCTGGTGCTCGCTCGCATCGGGCGTTGGGCGCCCTCGGCCGTGGCGGCGGTGTTGCTCATCGCCGCGGGCGTGTTGTTCACCCAGTCCTACGCGCCGGGGCCCGGTTCGCTCAATACGCAGGCCGCCTCGTTCCTCACCGTCGATCAGGTGCAGTCGTTCACCGGCCGACACTTCGACTGCGCCGAGCAGCCCGAGCGCATGAAGCAGGCCGAGCGCTTCGGCACCGTCACCGAGTTCGACGCGTTGCCCGGCAAGCTCGGCGAATACTTCGAGACATCGACCGACGGCATGAAGCTCAGCCTCGACGGCATCGGCTACGACTATCAGCTCACCGGTGCGTGCTCGCTGCCCGGCAGCGGCGCGGTCCACATCGTCTACCGCAACCAGGCCGACCCCGACCAGGCGATCAGCGTTTGGATCAAACCCATCGACGCGTCGCAGGACACGCTCGAACCCGGGCGCGTCTACGTCGAGGCCGGCCAGGATCTCGCTCACCCCGTCATCTTTTGGCGCAAGGGGGACCTGCTCTACTACCTCGTCGGCGATTCGCTGCAGGACTGCGATAAGGCCGTGCAGGCGTTGCGTCAGGCCGCGTAAGCCGACTCGCCTCGAACTAGTAAAACCCTCCGAAGCCCACGCCGCATCGGCGTGGGCTTCTGCGTGATCGGCAGCATCGCCTCGACCCTCGCGTGGAAACCCCGTGTAAAACCCGTCTCTGAGCACCGCAGGCGAGCCCGAAACCCCTGTTCTTTGCCCGAAAAGCCCCGGTGGATTAAAGTGCCGTGTCGAAAATAAAGGACACCCAAAGATGAAAGTCATTTGCGATCGCGGGGCATTGGTTGAGTCGTTGAATCTGGTCGCCGGCGTCGTGTTCGCGCGCACGCCCAAGCCCGCGCTACGCTGCGTCCTCGCCTCGGCCAAGGACGATGCGCTCACCCTCTCCGCCACCGACACCGAGGTGTCCATCCGCATCTCCACCCCGCGCGTCGAGGTGCAGGATGCCGGCGACGCGCTCATCCCCGCCGACAAGCTCCAGCAGATCACCCGCGAGTCGATCGATCCGACGCTGACAATCTCGACCAAGGACGAGACGACCACCATCAAGGGCCAGGACTCGACCTTCAAGCTGCTCGGCTTCCCCGTCGCAGACTTCCCGGAAGTGCCCGAGTTCCCGGGCGATGCGGACTTCGAATTGCCCGCCGGCGACCTGCACAAGCTCATCGCGCAAACCCTCTTCGCCACCGCCCGCGAGAACTCGCGCTACGCGATCAACGGCGTCCTCATGGAGCGGCACAACAAAGACCTCACCGTCGTCGCGACCGACGGCCACCGCCTCGCGCTCGCCAAGGGCAAGTGCAAGAGCCTCCAAGACGCCGACCGCAACGCCATCATCCCGACCAAGGCGCTCAACCTGCTGCTGCGTCTGTTTGATGACGCCGAGCAGACCGTCCGTGTCAAGGTCGGCGACAGCCAGATCCTCTTCGCGACCGATACGGCCGTGCTCGCCTCTAACCTCGTCGAGGGCAACTTCCCGCCTTACAAAGACGTCATCCCCAAGGACGGCGACAAGAAGGCGACGCTGCCGACGGACGTCTACATCTCGGCCGTGCGTCGCGCGGGGCTCTTAACCAACGAAGAATCCAAGGGCGTCCGCATGGCGTTTAGCGCCGAGGGCCTGGTCATCACCAGCCGAGCCCCCGAGATGGGCGAAGCGGAGATCAAAGTCGACCTGCCCGAGTACACCGGCGACGAAGTCGAGATCGGCTTCAACCCCGCGTACCTGCTTGATGCATTGAAGGTCGTCGACGAGAACCAGGTGTTCCTCGACCTCAAAGCCGGCAACAAGCCGGGCGTGCTGCGCACCGGGCCGAACTTCCTATACGTCGTGATGCCGGTCAACCTGCAGTAAGGCCTTTCAAATGATTTGGCCCTTCAAGAAGAAGCCTTCGGATGCAGGTTTCAAGAATCCCCGGTACGCCGAGAATCCGATCTATCGCTTCGCAGAGCTTTATGTGCTTGACACGCTTGGGCTGATGCCTGCGGAGAAAAACCCAAAAGAGCTTGACTTACAAGCGATCTTCAAAACTAAATCAACACATTGGCGTGAAGTTATTGCTGAGGTTCTTCATTTTTCGAATACGATTGATGTCGCGATCAAGGACCTCTGGTACCGCAATAAGCAATATTACGAAGTGCCTCTGCATTTCGCACAAGATTTCATTGACAAGTACAACGAAGAAGGCAGTAAAGTGGATGTGTGGCCTCCCGGAGCGCTTGAAGCTGCTATTAAGCGTATTGAAGCTGCCGAGGCTGATCAGGATCCAAGCCCATGACCTTCTCCTGGACCGACATCGACGAGATCGCTTACCAGCTCACCGAGCAGCGGCCGGGGGACGACCCGCTGACGGTGAAGTTCACGGATTTGCGTAGCTTTGTGGAGGGGCTCGAGGGCTTCGAGGCCGAGCCGGGTCAGTCAGTGAACGAGCAGCTACTCGAGGCGATCCAGCAGGCGTGGATCGAGGAGAAGCAAGACGCCGATGCGAGCGCGGCCGATGAAGAGGATGACGATGACGAGCGCGGCTATCGTCCCAATCAGCCGTATCGATAGTGCGGTTGAAGCCGTCGAGCAACGCCTCGACGGACGAGTCGTGAGGGGTTCAGCC
>JBMYUK010000419.1:0-2804 GCA_049605275.1 Phycisphaeraceae bacterium | reverse complement strand
CGTGAGGTTGGGTGCCCCCGTTGGGGCGAGCCGCGTATTATGCGCGAGTCGGGGCCGCGGTTCAACCCCGACGCGCGGAAACGTGCCCCGAGGGCGCCAGGGCAATCGCATCAGATCCTTATCATGGCAGATCCGATTGCCCCGCCGAGGGCGCTCGACGGCTTGACATCGGGGGCCGATCGCTTACCCTTATCGATTCCCCAGCGGGCAATTGGGCTCGTTGGGGGGCTGAGGCAAGCGGTATGCGCAAGCAGCGAATCCATGCAGGCCGACGGGGATTGGCCCGGTGACGATGGTGAACCTTCACCATCCCGCCTCCTCTCCCGGCACTCCGGCGCAAGTGCGTCGGCGATACGGCCAGCGGCCCTCGGTCCACCTTCATACGGAGGTGTGCCCGATGGCGTGACCGCTGCGGAACCATCCCGCAAGCTCGCTCGTGTGTCTTTTATCGATGCACGAGACGACGGTAACTCCGTCACGAGCCCACGCCGACGCCACGAGCACAAGCGCTCGTGGTTTTTGTTTGCCCCGCGTTGGGCAGTGGATTGAATAACAAGACGCCGGTTCGCCCGGCAGACAACTAGGCAACTAAATAACAGGAACGATTGATATGAACGGTGTTGAAATGCTACGACTGCTCGACGGGATCGCACGCGATCGAAACGTCGACAAAGAAATCCTCATCGCCGACCTCGAGCAGGCGCTCGTCTCCGCGGCCCGCAAGCACTTCAACGCGGTCGATACCGAGGACTTCACCTGCGAGATCGATCGGTTCAACGGCGGCATCACGATCTGGCGCGAGGACGAAGAGATCCCGCTCGAAGAGCTAGGCCGCATCCCCGCGCAGACCGCCAAGCAGGTCATGATTCAGCGGTTTCGCGAAGACGAACGCGCCGCGATCTTCGACGAGTACATCGACCGCGTCGGCGAATTGACCACCGGCGTCGCGCAGCGCTACGAGGGCGGCGCGCTGGTCGTGCAGATCGGCCGGGCCGAAGGCTTCATGCCCCGCTCCGAGCAGATTCCCGGAGAGCAGCACCAGCCCGGCGAGCGGGTGCGGTGTCTGATCCTCGACGTTCGCGACGCGGGCAACCAGGTCAAGATCGTCTTGTCCCGCGCCGATCCGGAGTTTATCCGTCGGCTGTTCGAGATCGAGGTGCCCGAGGTCAGCGAGCGGATCATCGAGATCAAGGCGATGGCCCGCGAGGCCGGTCACCGGACAAAGATCGCCGTGCAGTCGATCGACTCGAAGGTCGATGCGGTGGGCGCGTGCGTCGGCGTGCGTGGCTCGCGGATCAAGAACATCGTCGACGAATTGGGCGGCGAGAAGATCGACATCGTCCGCTGGAACGAGTCCAGCCAGATCCTGATCCAGAACGCGCTCAAGCCGGCGGAGGTCGTCGAGATCTCGCTGTGTTTCGAGCTCGGCCGAGCGACGGTCGTCGTGAACGAAGACCAGCTGTCGCTGGCGATCGGTAAGAAGGGCCAGAACGTGCGCCTCGCCGCTCGGCTGACCAACTGGGACGTCGACATCCTCACGCCGCAGGAGTTCACCAAGTCGATGGACACGTTGGTGCAGACGCTCACCGCGATGGAGTTCGTCGACGAATCGATGGTCGACAAGCTCGCGGCGCTCGGCGTCATCAGCGTGTTCGACGTCGAAGAGGTCGGGCAGGAGTATCTGGCCGAGACGCTCGGTCTGCCCGAAGACCAGCTCGCGCAGATGATGGAGGTCGTCGCGTCGCAGGCCAAGATCGTGCAGGAGCAGCAGGCCAAGGAAAAAGAGGAACAAGAAAAGCAGAAGCGCGAAGCACAGGAACTCGCGGCTCAGGGCATCGACGACCTGCTCGGCGGCGGGGCGTTGGTCGATACGCCTGCCGAGGACGATGTCGAGGGCGAAGACGACGCGCCGCACCGCGAATACGGCGAGCCGGGCGAAGACCTCGTCCCCGAAGCCGACCTCGCCGGCGAGGCGGACGGCGACGGCGAGCCGGTGGACCCCGGTCTGCAGGCCGAGGAATCGGACGACGAAGACGGCAGCGAGTTCGTCGCCGAGCACACCGACTCGGACGCCGGCGTGGTCAGCGATCCGGAAGACAGCAAGAACGCGTGAGCGCGGACGGATCGAAACAGATCGAGAATGAATCGCCGCACACGACGCGGCAAAAAGCCACCAGTTAGGAGCCGATTTTGGCGAAAACGTTACGCATCCACAATCTGGCCAAAGAGCTCGGCGTGCAGAGCAAGGTCATCGTCGCGAAGTGTCAGGACGAAGGCGTGCCCGACATCACCAACCACATGTCGGTGGTGAAGCTCGGGCTTGCGCAGACGATCCGTCAGTGGTTCGCTCTCGAAGAAGAGGATCACAGCCAAGACACGGCCGTCGAGACCACGCACAACATCGACGTGAAGAAGGTCCGCAAGAAAGCTGCGAAGAAGAAGGCGAAGAAGGCCGCCGCGAAGAAAGCGGACGACGCCGACGCCGCATCGACCGAGGACGACGCCCCGGCCGAATCGACGTCGAAGAAGAAGACCGCGAAGAAGGCGAGCAAGAAGAAAGCCGCGGCGAAGAAGGCCGAAGAGCCGACCGAGCAGGCACCGGATGCCGAGCAGCCGGCCGCGGCCGCGACGCCCGTCGCCGAAGCGCCCGCGGAAGCAAAAGCCGAGGACCAGGCGGCCAAGCCCGCGCAGCCCGCGGGCCAGCAGAACGTGCCCGATCGCCCCGACGTGGTGAAGCCGGCCGGCGAGCAGCTCACCCAGCCCAAGCAGGTGAAGCTGCGCGGGCCGAAGGTCATCCGCGTCGA
>JBMYUK010000418.1:0-2810 GCA_049605275.1 Phycisphaeraceae bacterium | reverse complement strand
ACGAGCAGACCGCGCTGAGCACGACCGAAGAGGGCGATGGGACGACGCCGGCGCTGGAGAGCACTGGCGAGGTCGATGGCGAGGAGCCAAAGGCGCTGCCGAACGCGGCGGGCGGCGCGGCGCTGGCGTTGGCGCTGGCGATGATGAGCCTGATCGCGGGTTGGGCGGTGGTGTCGGGGATGTCGCTTTCGCCGGTGGGGCGGGCGATCCTGAATAAGCGTTTTGTCTTGGCGTGGCTGGTGCTGCTCGTCGGGGCGTGGGGCTACAAGGCCGCGGCGGTCGCGGCGGGCGGCTAGGCTGAAGGCCTGGCGAAAAAGCGCCCGATTCGATTGAACACGATGCCCGACGAACGGGCTGGATAGTGACCTCACAGGAGCCGGCACACGATGCGTCCGAACCGATATCACCGCCGCGTCGCTCCGCTGATCGCGCTGTCGCTCGTGCTGCTGGTCGGCTGCAGCAGCCTGATGGGCACGAAGAAGATCATCGACGTCGACGGCCAGTACATGGACCTCGCCAACCGCAGCGTCGCCGTCGTCGTGTCGATGAGCGACTTCGCCGAGTTCACGCATCCCACGGCCAAGTCGACGATCACCAAGGAAATCACCCGCCGAATCATCGCGAACGTGCCCGGCGTCACCGCGACGAGCCCGAACGACGTCCTCGCCTGGCAGGAGGCCAACCCGTATTGGGCCACGCGTCCGCCCTCGGCGATGATCCGCCAGCTGAAGGTCGAAAGGCTCGTCCTCGTCGAGATCGGCGAGTACCGCACGCACGAGCCCGGCGACAAGCACGTCCTGCGCGGGATCATCTCGGCGAGCGTCCACGTCGTCGAGGCGGAGGCGGCGGACCCGGACAACTTCGGTGCCTCGTTCACGCAGAACACGCTGTACCCCGAGCCGGGCGAGTCGAAGATCGGTCGGGTGGGCGACAGCGAGGCGGCGATCGAAGCGCGGACGCAGTTGCGCTTCTGCGAATCGGCGGCCGGGCTTTTTTACGACCACCAGATCGAGAGGTGAGCCGATGCGTGCGTGGTTGAAGTGGATGGTGTTGTGCGCGTTGGTGACCGGCCTCGGGTCGATCGCCGGGTGTAATTTCTTCGGCGTCGCGGCGACAGTCGTGAGCCCGCCCGAACTCGTCGAGGCGAAGTACGAACTGCCGGACAAGATGACGCTCGTTGTCGTCGACGACCCGAGGCGACTGGTGAATAACGAGACGGCGCTGCGGCAAATCGCCTCGGGGACGCGAGCGATCCTCGAGATCGAGGAGGTCAACGAAGAAGGTGGCTTCGTCGGCCAGGACGAGCTGGCGGCGTATCGCGAAGAGCTCGGCGAGGCGTACAAGACCACGTCGCTGGCCGCGCTCGGGCTGCACCTGGGCGCGAGGCAGGTCGTCCACGTCGAGGTCACGGGCTTTCAAATGGAGCTCGGCGGCAACGTGATTCGGCCCGCCGTCTCGATGAACGTCAAGGTCTTCGATCTCGACGAGCGCACGCGCGTCTTCCCGCCCGCGGTCGATCCCGACACCGGCATCGACGCCGGCGAGACCGTCTTCCCGGTCCTGTCGCAGCTGCCGGCGACCGATACGTCCGGCCAGAGCGCGACGCGCAGCATCGCGATCCGAAACCTCGCCGACCGCGCCGCGCGCGACGTCGCACGCCTCTTCTTCGATTGGCGCATGCCCGCGCCGGGCTCGACCCTCGGTGAACCGCAATGACGCGGACGCTGCACCTCATCGACCAGCCCGGGGCGTTGCCCGAGGCGATGGCCCTTCGGCTGTCGGCAGACGCGGCGCGGCAAGCCCGGCGGGATCGGCCGTCGCGCCGCGATGCCTGGCTTCTCTTCGGCGGCGAGCCGATGCAGCAGGCGGCGATCGCGGCCGGTCTCGAGCCCTCTGACTATCGCCTGTTGCCGATGCCGACGGGCCTTCGCAAGTGGCTGCCCGGTGCGATGCGCAGCGCGGCGCGCTGCGTCGAACAGGCCCAACGCGTGGTCTGCTGGACCGAAGGCGCCGCAAAGATCGCCTCGATGCTGAACTGCGCCGAGGCGATGCGCCGAGTCGATCTCGCGAAGCTCGGTGCGCAGGCCAAGGCCGTCATCGACGACGCGGTCGCGCACGGCCCGAGCGAGACCCTCGGCGATCGCGATGCGCTGCGTCGGCAGTGGGGCACGGACGACCACACCGTCGTGGTCGCGCTTTTGAGCGATCACCTGGATCGGATCGATTGCCGGGGCGCGTTTCTCGTATTGGCGTACACGCGCGAGGTGTTGCGGGCGTGCGATCCGGTGCCGCGCGACGTCCGGCTGTTGTGCCACCCGCTGACGCCGCATCGTTTGGAGGCGGCCGAACTGAGCGAGATGCTGCAGAACGCGGAGCTGATTCTTCAGGACCCCCGGCTGGCGACGCCTTGGTCGGTGCTGGCGGGTTGCGACGCGGCGATCGCGCCGGTGCCGAGCGACGCGGGGTTGTCGATCTTGTGGGCCGAGGCGATGGGCGTGCCGACGATCACGGCGCTCGACGACGATTTGGCAGTCAAGGACGAGCTGCGACACATCGTCCCGGCCGAGAGCGGCTCGCCGAAGAATCTCGCGCACGTCCTGACCAACTGGGTGCAGTCCCGACGCCCCGCCGAGTCGCCGACGCCCGTCGCGACCGGTCCGGCCGCTTCGCGCTGAGTCGCGCGCTCGTATCATCCGGCATGCCCGACGCGTCCTTCACGTTCCCGACCGACGATGCGCGATGTGAGTCCTGCGGCTATCCGCTCAGGGGCCTGTCGCTTGACGCGGCGTGTCCGGAGTGCGGCGTCGCGG
>JBMYUK010000417.1:0-2826 GCA_049605275.1 Phycisphaeraceae bacterium | reverse complement strand
TCAACATCGAGGGCCAGCCCGAATACGAATACAACTACGAGGTGCTCAATCACCCGATGATCGGGCCGCAGATCGCCGCGGCGGTCGTCGCGCAGTCGGCCACGGCGGTGCAGGACGCACCCATGCGCAACACCGTCCGCTACACCGCCAAAGCAACCTTCTCCACCGGACATGAACTAGAACTCAGCTCCGCGACCATCGGGGCCGGCGGACGGGCCGCGGCGATGGACATCGCCCAACTCGTCGGCGTCCTTACGCAAAATCCATTCGAAGAGGTCACGCTCGACAAGCTCGAAACCACGATCGACATCGACTACGGCTTGGACGCGTATCAAGTCATGAGCGCTCGACTCGACAAGACCACCGCCGCGCCCGGCGAGACCGTCAATATCCTCGTCGACCTGCTCAGCATCCAAGACAAAATCGTCCAGAAGCGCATGGCCTTCGTCGTGCCCGACGACGCGCCCGACGGCGACACGCAGATCATGCTCGCCGACGCGGCGCAGTACACGCAGATGCTGCTCGCGACTAAGCCGTACCTCAATCAGATCGATTCGGTGGACGACTTTGTCAAAGGCCTTCGCGAGATTTATCAGCCCGAGCCGAACAAGCTCTACGCCATGATGCCGACCCGGCGGATCGGGCTCGCGCTCGACGGCCAAGGCCTCGACGACCTGCCCGCCAGCAAGGCCGTGCTGCTCGGCAACAACAACCCGCGCTCGCAGGTCTATCAGCAGATCCACGTCAACGAGAATGACATGGGCCGGATCGTGCTCGGCGGAACGCAGTTACAACTCAAGATCAAACGCGACCGCGGCACGCGTTAACGCCGTCACCCTCCCGCGCCGACACGCCCACCGGTCCGTCGCCAAAGCCGAATCAACTCTTTAACCGCCCCCAGCCTCGGCCAAACGGCAGACTACAACGTCCGCCCCACCCACTTCTAAAGAACACAACATGCAAGAACGCTTCAATACCAAGGCCCTGACCCGCACCCTGCTCGCCTCCGCCGGTGCGCTCGCCTTCGCCGCCGCGGCACACGCCGTCACCCCCGGCAACTTCACGCAGACCACCGAGGCCGACTTCGCCGACGGCGACGCCTACGGCACGGTCGTAACGAACCTCGGCGACATCAAACTCTCCTCCGACACCATCGCCCTCGAGGGCCTGCCCGAAGACGCGACCGTCCTGCACGACGTCATCACGATCGAAGGGGTCATCTACGTCGCCGCGGGACCGCAAGCCACACTCCTGAAGATCACCGACGACGGCGTCGAGCAGATCAAAACCTACACGAACGAACAGGTCTTCACGCTCGCCTCAACGGGCAGCGAGCTGATCGTCGGCGTCAGCGGCGCGGGCACCTCGCGCGTCGAAGTGCTCGACGGCGACGAACTCGAGACGATCGTCAAGCTGCCCGACACCGCATATATCTGGGACCTACTCTTTGTCGACGACAAGTCGTCCGCCTCGTCGCGCGACGAACTCATCCTCGCCACGGGTGCCGAGGGCAAGGTGCTGCGCTTCTTCGACGGTGCGGACGAGCCGACGGTCCTGCTCGACACCCAGCAGACCAATGTATTGAGCCTCGCGATCGACCCGGCAGGCAACCTGTTCGCTGGCACCGACACCGACGGGCTGATCTACCGCATCGATCGAAAGGGCAATCCGTTTGTCGTCTACGACGCGTTCGAAGCCGAGATCGCGACGCTCGTGGCGATGCCCGACGGCACGGTCTACGCCGGCACCGCCGCGGCCGAGCAGGCCAAGCCCGGTCGACTCGAGCAGCCCGAAAAACTCGAAGAGGGCCGGCCCGACGTTGAGCCGCTCGAACTCGACAAGCCCGAGCCGAAGCCGCTGGGTCAGCCCGATGTCCCCGCCGAGGCCAAGCCCGACGCCGAAGCCGAAGCCGCAGACGCCGCCGAGCCCGCCGACAACGCCGACGATGCGGAAACCGCAGAGCCTGCCGACCAAGAGCCGCCCGCCGGCAAGCCCACGCCGACCAAGGAACAGTACGACGAACTCCGCGAAGCGCTCAAGGCCCGCCTCGACGCCGCGCGCGAGTCCGGCCAGTTCGACGCCTCCGCCGACAAAGCACCCGCCGGCAACGCGCGTTCGGCCAACCGACCCTCGCGCGCCAAGCCCGCCGCCCCGCCGCAAAACAAAAAGGGCAACGCGATCTATCGCATCGCGCCAGACGGCTTTGTCGCCGAGGTCTTCCGCGAGTCCGCCATGATCCTCGCCATCGTCCCGCACGACGACAAACTCATCGTCACCACCGGCAACGAGGGCCAGGTCTTCTCCGTCGATCCGTCGCTCGGCGAAACGACCGTGCTCGCCGATCTCGACAGCTCGCAAGTCACCTGCGCAACTCCGACCGATCGAGGCCTCTTGCTCGGCGCGGCAAACCCCGGCGCGTTGATGCGGATGGAGTTGGCCGTCGCCGACGAAGGCGGCTACACCAGCAGGGTGCTCGACGCCGGCCAGGTTTCGATCTTCGGCACCTTCAAGCTCACCGCCGATATCCCCGCCAACACAACCGTGTCCGTGGAATTGCGCAGCGGCAACGTCGGCGACCCGGAGCAGGCGGCCTGGGCCAAGTGGTCCGAGCCCGTCGAGATCGAGCACGACCCCGCCGCCAACCCGCTCCAACCCCGCGAGATCAAGATCGACGTGCCCCCCGCGCGTTACCTGCAGTACCGCCTCTCACTCAAGGGCGACGGCCAATCCACGCCGATCATCGACCAGGCCGACCTCGCCTACGTCGCGCCCAACACCCCACCGACCGTCGCCAAACTCGTCGCCAAACCCGCCAAGGCGCCGGCA
>JBMYUK010000416.1:0-2845 GCA_049605275.1 Phycisphaeraceae bacterium | reverse complement strand
CAATAGCCTGCCGTCGGTGACCCAGCGCGTGTTGTTCATGGAAGGCAGTGCCCTGCTCACCGATCCGTTTGATGCGGGTATCGATCACGAATTGGTGCGCTCCGGCCTCGAGAAACTGCTAACGATGGACCCGGCGAGTAAGTTGACCGGCAACCGCCTGCTGGCGTGGGACAAGGCTACGGCGGCTCGTCTGGCTGGGCCATTGCTGTACGCCGCGGAGAACGAGGAGATCGCCGACCAGATGTTCTCGAGCCGGCGTCGCAGCACGCTCAAATTCCTCAGAAAACTCGGCTACCAGGACTATTACAGCGCAAGCGCGAGTTACCTGCCCCGCTACTTCGAGATCCCCCGAGATATCCGCGGCAAGGTGTACTACAAGCGTGGGCTAGTCAGAGCAAAAGACTTAATGGTCGATCCGGGCCAAGCCAAGCAACACCTCGATCTGCTCTACCGCTGGTATCTGGACGACCCGATGGCATGGGCGCAGGAGGGCAAAGAGCCAGAAGATCAGATCAAGCTATACGACTTTATCCGAACGATCGAATCGGCCGAGCAGCCGGACATGCTCCCAAAACTCGCAGACGATGCGACGGCCTATTTCCAGAGCGAACTCGACAAACTCTCAAGTGACAGCGAACGCGTTGCAATGTGTCGCCGCTTCCTCAAGGCGACCGAAGCGCGCGACACCTTCCGCAAGATCAATGCGCTCCGCTACCTCGCTGATCGGCAGGGAGCCGGCGCGCTAGCGGATGTGCTGCCTTACCTCGGGCACGTTGAAAGGCGTCTCAATCAAACCGCGATTAACTTGGCCGCGAACTTGGTATCGGAGCATGGTGACCGGGCATTGATTGCTGCGTTTGACAAGGCCTCGCCGCATCAGGCCCAGGCGATCCTCGCGGCACTGGCGCAAGCGAAATCCGCCGGCTCCAAGCCGCTCGCCCAAAAGGCGCTCACGCACGCCGAGCCCATCGTGCGCGGCGCGGCGGCCCAGGCACTATTAACCATCGGTGGGCAAGCGTCGCTGCCGGAAGCGCTCGATGCGATGGCTAAAGAAAACAATCGAATCACGCTCTTTACCTACGAGGATGCGCTGTTGTCGTTCGCAGACCAGCCCTCGGCAAGAGACACGATCCGTGAACACGCGATCGCGTTGCTGCCGGCCAGCCAGTCCCCGCTCCGCATGACGCTCGTTTGGCTGCTTGCTCAAACCGGTGGCGACGAATCAATGCAGACGCTTGCTAGCACGCTCGCGGAGAATCAAGAGGACGAGCAGCTATCCGAAGCGATCATCGAGGCCCTGTCGTACAGCCCCGACCCGGCAGCAGACCAAATCTTGCTCGGCCTCATCCGCGAGAGCCTGGAGAACCCCAAGAACCGGCTGCTGGCAGGCCGCGCAAAACTCGCCGCCAGCGAAGGCATCCGTCGCATGGTCATCAGCCCCGAGGGGATCGGCAAACGCCCGATCGATGAGCAACTCGACTACGCCGAGGCGGTATTAAACATGCGGCTCAACGAGGACACGATCCAGTACCTGGGCCGGATCAAGACCGGCCGGTGCGCGTATATCCTTCAAAACGCGATGCGCCGCGGCGCGCCCGCATCGGCCGGCGAGGCGATCGTCGAAGCAACGTCAGACCTATCCGATGCCTCAAAGAAAGACCGCGAGTACGCAGAGAAGGCATTGGTCGATGTCATCGAATTTATCGAGGTGACTTACATCCGCGGCACAGCCGAAAATTACGTATTCAAAACGAAAGAAGATCAAGGCCGGTACCTGTACTGGAAAGCCATCTCTGCCAAGGCGGGTCAGAACCTATTAAAGCTGACTGAGAATAAGGAGCCGGACCCGCTGCCCGAGTTCGACGATCTCGACCTTGATTTCTAACCCCGAAACGCGATCCCCGAACACAACAAAGCCACCGACGGGACTCGAACCTGCGACCTGAGCTTTACGAAAGCTCTGCTCTACCAACTGAGCTACGGTGGCGTGAAGAGAGATTGTAGCGACGGTGCGCAGGCGGGGAAAGTCGAGGCAAGCGGTGTTGGCCCGGTCTCGAATCGAGGTATGATGCATGCCGCGCCACCGTAGCTCAATTGGCAGAGCAGCGGTTTTGTAAACCGCAGGTTGCCGGTTCGATTCCGGCCGGTGGCTCTTTTCTTCTTCACGCGTTCGGCGGTTTTCCTTGAAGCTGACGCCCCACCACCTGCTCAATGCCTATTGCCAGGGCGTCTTCCCCATGGCCGACGGCGCCGAGGGCGAGATCGCCTGGTACACCGCCGACCCGCGCGCGATCCAGCCCTTCCGCGAAGACGACGCGTTGGGCTCGTTCCGCGTCCGTCGCTCGCTGGCAAAGATCATCCGCAAAGGCGAATTCGTCACGCACACCGATTGCGCATTCGACGACGTGATCGCCGCCTGCGCCGAGCCGCGCGGCGAGGCCAACGGCGTCTGGATCAACGACGAGATCAAACGCCTCTACGCCGAGTTGCATCGCATGGGGTTCGCCCACAGCGTCGAAACGTACCGAGACGACCGACTCGTCGGCGGGCTCTACGGCGTGTCCATCGGCTCGGCGTTCTTCGGCGAATCCATGTTCTCCCGCGAGCCCTTCGCCAGCCAGGTCGCCTACGTCGGACTCATCGAGCGACTCCGCAAACAAGGCTATCGCCTGCTCGACGTGCAGTTCGTTAACCCCCACCTTCAGCAATTCGGCGTCGTCGAAGTCGACGGCGAACGCTACCTCGAACTGCTCGAGTCCGCCATCGACCAGCGCGCCGCGTGGTAATCTGTTACCCGTCGTTCGCGGTATGCCGCACGCACCGCCGAGCGAGAAACCACCCAAGC
>JBMYUK010000415.1:0-2856 GCA_049605275.1 Phycisphaeraceae bacterium | reverse complement strand
CCGAGTGGCTCCAGGCGGTGCATGCACGCACGACCTGGACCACCTCGGTCTGCACCGGCTCTCTCCTGCTGGCCCGAGCCGGACTCCTCGACGGCCTCACCGCCGCCGAGAAAACCGCTCGACTACAACAACTCGCCGCCGAATTCGAACAAGACCCCAAGGTCCAGGCCCTGAGACCCGCCGGCACGAACCTCGTCTTCGGCGATGGCGACCCCGACGCCAAGCTCATGTTCATCGGCGAAGGCCCCGGCGAGCAGGAAGACAAGACCGGTCGGCCCTTCGTCGGACCCGCCGGCGAACTGCTCGACAAGATGATCACCGCCATGGGCCTCTCGCGCGAGGGCGTCTACATCGCCAACGTCGTCAAGTACCGCCCCCCCGGCAACCGCACGCCGACGCCCGAAGAAGCCGCCGTCCAGGGCCCCTACCTCGCGCGCCAGGTCGCCGTCGTCCGCCCCATCGCTCTCGTCGCCCTCGGCGCCGCGGCCACGAAATACGCCCTCCAAACCACCACCGGCATCACCCGACTCCGCGGGCAATGGGCCAGCTTCACCCACACCGACCCGCAACTGCCCCTCATGCCGACCTTCCACCCCGCGTACCTCCTGCGGTCCTACACCCCCGACAACCGCAAAAAAGTCTGGGCCGACCTGCAGCAGGTCATGCAGCGCATCGAGGCGTAACCCGCCCTCACGCAATAAAACCCGCGATCGCTCCGCGGATTAGCGCCATCCTGACGCGGTCTTAACAGGCATCGTCGTTCCAAGGCCCCGAAAGCGGGCGCGATAATTCTCATCCCACTCAAACCTCGCGCTTCTATATAGCCGCCGCGTTACACGCGGGGGTCGAATCGGCTGGGATCTATTCGGCGTGACCGTGATCAAAGCCGGACAAGACTCGACCCCCGTGCGTTGCACGGCACCACGCAGGAGGCCGAAGGCCCCTGTGTGCGAATGGTGCTTGATGCATGCCAGACGATCCGCACACAGCACCCTTCGGGCTGCTGTGTGGCACCCCCGAAAACGAGCAGCCCGATGGCGGTGCGACCGCCCTTCAATTGACGATCGAAATCGATCGTCGCGCGCGCAGTCGCGCTGCGAGACGCCGCGAACCCAAGCCGCGCAAGCGCTTTCGGTCCGTCGGGCCGCGTCGCGCCGATCGTTTTCAGGCATGGGCTGTCGCGCGGCACCGACGGGCGTCGACGAGTCGTGTGCGCCGGCAGACGACCAGGCGGGCTCGTCCGCCCGGGTGTGGCCCGGCGGCTACCGATTCATCTATGCCGCATGGTGTGCTTGGACGTCGATCAGTTGTCGATGTCGCACGCCGGGTAGTCTTGCTTGCAGCGCTCGTCGATCGCGTCGAGGTCGACTTCGCCCGGCTGACTGACGGCCCAGTCGGCGATCGCCCAGCACAGGTCCTGCATCTCGCCGCTGATCGCCGCGCCGAGGACTTTGCTGTCCCAGTACGAGCCGCCGAACAGCCGAACAGCCACGTACATCGCCACCGCCTTGAATCGCGACGTGCCGTCGAAACGCATCGCCGCGTAGAAGACGCGATCGACCGCGCGTCGGCTGCCGCCGTATCGGTGGATGTAGTGCGAGTCGTGCAGCGCCGCGGCGCGTCGGTACTCGCCGATGTACGGCGAGCCGGGGAACGTGCTCCACAGAAACCGCGGGATGCTCGCGCCGTCGATGACGTCGTCCCGCTTCGCCGGCCATGCGACGCCGTCGTCGTCCACGAACTCGAAGTCTTCGAGCAACACCATCTGACGATCCGCCTCGGGCTCGACGAGCCACTCGGTCCGGACGCTGCCGTGGAAACCCTTCTCTTTTGCCATACGATTGCCCCCTTGGATTGAAGCGGTGGACGTACTCGCGAACTATAGCATCAGCTCGTCTCTATCGGAAGAAGATTGTTCCGATGTGCGATTCGGCTTCGCCGAACTGACAGGCAGGAATGCCTGCCCTCCTGATACGCATGTCAATGAGTATTGATCGCTGCGTAGCCGCTGGGCAACGCACGGGGGTCGAATCATGTCCGACTTTGATCGCGGTCACGCCGAAGATGCCTCGGTTGATACGACCCCCGCGTGTTACGCGGCGGCTATCAAGACGCGCAAGGTTTTAGTGGGTAGGTCTTACCTGCTGTTGAGGACAACGCCTAGTCGTGCGAGACGATCCAGGGGCGCAGTGCTTCGACGGTTTTCTCGCCGACCATCGGGACGCGGGCGAGGTCGTCCGGGGTTTCGAAGGGGCCTTGCTTAGTTCGGTCGTCGACGATGCGCTGGGCGATGCCCGGGCCGATGCGCGGGAGCAGGCAGAGCGTGTCGGCGTCGTCGGCGTTGGGATCGATGCGGAAGGTGACGGGCCGGGTTTGGGATTCGTCGCCGAGTCGGATCGGCCGTTCGATCAGCACGACGAAACAGCCGACGAGGCCGAGGGCGACGCAGGCGATGAGCGTGATGACGGCGGAGCGATCGGTCATGGTGCGAGGTACTTGCGAGCAATATAACTCGCGGGGGCGAGAGATAAGAAGCATGTCAAAAAGTGTTGACTCATTGCGTAGCCGCCGGGCAACGCACGGGGGTCGAGTCGTTTCCGGCTTAAGTACGTGTCGAAAAGGTGGGGTGGGCGTCTCGCCCGCCGTTCGGGCGCAGCCCAAAGTTTTTCTATTCGCGACTTCGTCGCGACGACAGGTAAGACGCCTATCCCACCGAAGGCACTTCTCATAAGCGTTCTGAACACGGTCACGCCGAAGATGCCTCGGTTGATTCGACCCCCGCGTGTTACGCGGCGGCTATCAAGGCGTGCGAGGTTATAGCGGGATACGTATGAGATTCTTTAGTCGGGTGCCACA
>JBMYUK010000414.1:0-2856 GCA_049605275.1 Phycisphaeraceae bacterium | reverse complement strand
AGTTTGGCCGTCGAGGCGTTGCTCGACGGCTTCGACGTCCATCATGCGCATCCTCGACAGCCACCATCATCTCTGGGACTACGACGCGGAGCAGTACCCCTGGATCCCCGTCGGTTCGCCGCTTGAACAGAGCTACGACCTCGAAGACCTCGACCAACACCGCGGCGCGTTCGACGTGCAGGCGACGGTCGCGGTGCAGGCCCGGCAGACGCTCGAAGAAACCGACTGGCTGCTTAAACATGCGGCAGCGAACCCGCTGTGCCGCGGCGTCGTCGGGTGGGTGCCGCTGCAGGACGGCGGCATCGGCGAAGTGCTCGAAGGCTACCGCGACCAGCCGCTACTCAAAGGCGTTCGCCACGTGATCCAGGACGAGACCGACCCCGCGTTCATGCTCGGGCCCGCGTTTCTCAACGGCCTGCAGGCGCTCAGCTGGACCGACCTGTCGTACGACCTCCTCGTCTTCGGCCATCAACTGCCCAACACGATCAAGATGGTCGATGCGCTGCCCGACGACATGCCGCTGGTGCTCGATCACATCGCCAAGCCGACGATCGAAGCGGGGCGGTTCGACGAACGCTGGGCCGAAGATTTTGCCGAACTCGCCAAACGTCCGAACGTTTCGTGCAAGCTCTCGGGCATGGCGACGGAGGTCCGCGGCGAATCGTGGGATCAAGCGACGCTGTCGCCGTACTTCGATCACGCGCTCGACTGCTTCGGCCCCGAGCGTTTGATGTTCGGCAGCGACTGGCCCGTCGCGCTCCTGATGACCGATTACCCGCGCTGGGTTCAGAGCGTGCTCCGAGCGATCGACACGCTTTCAGACGACGAGCAAGATCGGATCCTGTATCGCAACGCCGCGGCATTCTATCGCATCTGATGCGTTAAACTGTCCGGTCGCCCTCGGCGTTGACCGCACGCCGATTCATCTCGCTTCCCCATCCGGAGTCGTCTCGATGCCTGACGAGACCCTGTCGCCCGCCGATTCCACGCAAACCCTCGACCCGCCAAAGACCCTCGGCGGGATCCTCAAGCAGCTCGGACCCGGGCTCATCATCGCCGGCTCGATCGTCGGCTCGGGCGAACTCATCGCGACCACGGCCGTCGGCGCCGAGGCGGGCTTCGTCCTCATGTGGCTGATCATCATCGGCTGTCTTATCAAGGTCTTCGTGCAGATCGAGTTCGGCAAATACGCCATCATCAACGCCAAAACCACCCTCGACGGCATGAACGAGGTGCCCGGGCCGAGGCTGCTCGGTCGTCCCGCAAAGCGCGCAAACTGGATCGTCTGGTTCTGGTTGATCTTCACCGTCGTCGCGCTCGCCCAGGTCGGCGGGCTGATCGGCGGCGTCGGGCAGGCGATGTCGATCCAGTTCCCGATCACCGAAGCAGGCGAAGAAGTCAATGCGTTCTACGATCGGCAGATCGAGATGCAGTTGGCCGACCCCGAGCACGAATTGCCCGACGACAAGCCGACCGCGATCGATGCGAAGGCGTGGGCGGCGATCGTCGCGTTCGTCTCGATCCTCCCGCTCGTGCTCGGGCGCTATCGACTGATTCAAAACGTCTCGACCGCGCTGGTTGCGACGTTCACGCTGGTCACGATTCTGAATCTCGTGCTGATGCAGTTGATGCCCGAGCGGCGGGTGACGCTGGACGATCTGTTGTCGGGGATGACGTTTGCGATCCCGCCGGGCGACGGGCTGATGGTCGCGCTCGCGGCGTTCGGGATCATCGGCGTCGGGGCGACGGAGCTGATTCAGTATCCGTATTGGTGTCTGGAGAAGGGGTACGCGAAGTGGACGGGGCCTAGGGAGGATTCGGAGGCGTGGCGGCGGCGGGCCGAGGGCTGGGTGCGGGTGCTGAAGTGGGACGCGTGGGCGTCGATGGTGGTGTACACGTTTGCGACGATCGCGTTTTATCTCTTAGGCGCCGCGATCCTCGGCCGATCGGGGCTGAACCCGAAGGGCGATTACCTCGTGCGGACGCTCGGCGAGATGTACGTGCCGGTGTTCGGCGACTGGGCGCAGGGGGTATTTCTCTTCGGCGCGTTCGCGGTGTTGTACTCGACGTTCTTCGTCGCGACGGCGAGTCACTCGCGCGTGCTCGCGGACGGGCTTCGGGTGTTCGGGCTCTCGGGCGGGGACGAGCGGTCGAATCGTTTTTGGATCCGCGTGTTCTGCGGCGTGTTGCCGATCGTGTTCCTCGGCTGCTTCGTGTTCGTCAGCGAGAACCCTCGGCAGCTGGTCCTAGCCGGCGGTTTCATGGGCGCGCTGATGCTGCCGCTGCTCGGGGTGACAGCGCTGTACGCGCGTTACCGGCGGGGCGACGATCGGCTGCGGCCCTTGCCGATCTGGGATGCGTTTTTGTGGCTGAGCGTTGCGGGGCTGTTCGTCGCGGGCGGCTGGGCGCTGTACACCAAGATCATCGAGCCGCTGCGGTGAGCGAACGAAGGCAGGGCGATCGCATCTGCCATGAAAGGTGGTGCGTGCGGCTTGGCTCGGCTTGGCTTGACTTGGCTCGGGTATGCTGGTGTTGATATCGGCGTCTTATGAATCGAGGTGTTTGTCGATGTGGCACGCGCATGACGCAAGAATCGGATGGGTCGCCTTGCTGACCGCGGTAGCGGTCGGAGTGGCGGGGGTCGCGCGGCTGTCGGCCGGAGAGGACGAGTCGCCTCAAGCGCCCGCGCCGGGTAAGGTCGAACTGCCGGGCATCGCGATCGACTTGGAGAACAAGCGCATCGACATCCAAGCTAAGGTCGCGGTCGACGACGACCTGCTCGAGCTCATCGCCTGCATCAGCGACACCAAGGAGCACGAGTCGCTCGTCGTCATCGAGGCGGTGCCGGTCCACGTG
>JBMYUK010000413.1:0-2874 GCA_049605275.1 Phycisphaeraceae bacterium | reverse complement strand
GTCGCGACGAGCGTGCCGAAGGCGAGGCTCCGCACACGGGCTGCGTCCTGACTCAGGAAGACGTCGCCGGCGAACCCCGCGAGGCGCTCGAGCAGCCGGATGGTGGGCGGCTCGGTTGCTAATCCGTAACGCTGCGCGAAACCCTTCGCTGTTTTTCCAGGCGCGGCTGGGGCAATCGATTCCGGGGGTAAGACCGCGTCGAGCATGTCTGAAAGGATGCCCCTGTGCTGCTCGATGAACTTCGTATCGACGCCGGGGATATCCAACTGCCGAAGGTACAGGGCGGGACATGGTTGGCTCAAAAAATATCGGCAAACCGAAAGGCACTGCTCCCAGCGCGCGGCCATTGCGATGATGTCGCGTGGTCGCTTACGGAAGACGGGCAGCAGTGCAGGGGAGTCCGGCAAGGTCG
The DNA here is from genome assembly GCA_049605275.1 of Phycisphaeraceae bacterium. Taxonomy (GTDB): domain Bacteria; phylum Planctomycetota; class Phycisphaerae; order Phycisphaerales; family Phycisphaeraceae; genus JAHQVV01. The sequence goes on along the minus strand of JBMYUK010000413.1, from coordinate 2,462 downwards.
CCTCCGCGAGCGAACTGAAGACGTTGAATTCTTTGCGCTTGCCGATGATGCGTAAACAGTCCTCGCGTGCTTCGATGATAATCTTGGCAGGGACGCGCTGTGGGCCGAGCTGCCGGTGGTTGACGTCTCGGTAGTCGATGCGGTAGCCACGGCTGGCGCCGTCCTCAAGGCTTGCGATCCAATTCTTTACGTCACTGTAAGTTTCGCTGAGTTGGCGTCCACTCGGCGGCCCAGCGGCCAGGGTGTATGGAAACAATCCTTCGGGCTCAAGCCAATCACGCAAGAGCCGGTTGCTGGTCCACAACCGCATCGCTTTGTCGCGTATGGCTTGATGCTCGATCATAACGATTGGTTGTCGGTTGAAGTGTCGGTATTCATCCGTTTCTTTTCTTCACGGTACGCCTTGATGCTCAGATTCTGCAGCTGTGATTGCTTGCCGTCTTGGTTGTGTACGAAATGGACCGATTGGATGTAGTCTTCGATGATGTGAATCTTCTGCAGCGGCGTGATGATGAGCAGTTGAAGGTTCAGCTTCTTGAAGATCTCAAGCCCGTAGCGTGCCGATTCATCGGACCCTCTGCCAAAGGCCTCGTCGATCATGACGAAGCGGAACGACTTTGACCGTGTCTCGCCCACCTTCAAGCCGAACTGATACGCGAGTGCCGAAGCGAGGATCGTGTACGCGAGCTTTTCCTTCTGGCCGCCGGATTTGCCTGCCGAGTCGCTGTAAAACTCTCGTTCCTTGTCGTCCTCGGCCCAGAGCTCGCTTGCGGAGAACGCGAACCAGTTGCGGACATCGGCGACCTTGCGGGCCCACTTGCGGTCCATTTCGGCGAAGCTCTCGCGGCCGTTGAACCGGTCGATGAGCTTTTTGACCTGCAGGAACTTGTTCTCGGTGTAGACCTCGTCGTCGCCGCCGCCGAGCGTTTCTCCAACGCAGGCGCGCAGGTCGGCGTTAAAGGTGCGCACCTCCGGGTCCGCACTGCGGTCGCAGTTCAGGCGGATGTAGGTGCCCGTGTTGTAGTCGATCTGGCGGAGTGATTCGTTGATCTGACCGATCTTTTCTTCGATGTCGCGTGCTGATTTTGCCAGCTGGTTCTGAAGTAGGACGATTTCCTGGATCGTTCCTTCGTTGAGCAGGGCCTTGAACTTGGCTTCGTGCCGTGGCAGATCTTGCTCGATCAGGGCAGCGAGCATCCCACGGTATTCATCGGCCGCCTCGATTGCGGCGTCGGCTTCGCGGGTCTGCGTCGGGTACGCATTACGGTACGCCTGCATCTGCCGAATGATTCTTTCGGCTAGGCCTTTGAGCCTTTTGTCCACCGCGTCGATTTTGCCTTGGACCCACTCACGCACCTCGCGGGAGCAGGCGTCGCAGTTCTCGATCGTGACCTGCTTGTTGCCTAACGCCTGGGGTTGGATGGCTTGTAGCTTCGGGAAGAACTGATCGCGTTCGGGTTCATCGATACGTTCCAGCGTTGTGGTTGCCTCCCCCAGCGCACGCTCCGCCGACTCGATCTTGCTGTTCAGCTCACCGCGCTGCTCGATTGTTCTTTCCTTCTTCGTCTCCGCCTTCTTGATGTCCGCGTGGGTTCGGGCGAGTTGTTGTCGCAGCGTCTTGAGGAGATCGCTGCTCGCCTCGATTTTTTGGCGCTCGGCTTCAAGGTCGGCAATTTGTTTCGCTAACGCCTGCCAGTTGATCTCGCTGAACGCCTGAACATTCAAGAGGTCGCGGATTGCGTCGCGCCGGTCTTTGATCTCGCGAAGCTCCGATTCGATCTCACTTAAATCACCAAGTACCTGTTGGCCTTGCCGGGCGATTTCGGATTGCTGGTCGCGCAGGGCCGTGATCTTCTGCTTATTGCTCCATCCGAGCACGAAGCGAGAGGGGTCGTCGATGCGGTGACGGTCATCTTTCTCGTGGCGCTCACCGCCGGCTTTGATCTGTCCCAACGCGGTGACGGCTTTAGGCATCCGATGGAACGTCTCCAGGTCGTCGCAGCAATGGTAATCGAACCGCCGGGCGAGCTGCCTTTCGAGCCAAACATGGTGCTCGCTGTCGGGTTTGATCTGGAGCTTGCGCCAGAGCACTGCCTGGCCGCCCTCTAGAGCACGCTGTGGCGCATCGTCGGGCCGAACGCGGAAGTAGACCAGTCGGCCGCGTAAATGCGTTTGATCGACGTATCGGCTAACGACAGCATAATGCTTGTCCGGCACGATCAGGCTCAAACCGAAGTTGTGCAGGAGTCGCTCGGCAGCGCCCTGCCAACGCGACTGCTCCTCCCGAACGCGGAGTAGCTCGCCAACGAAAGGTAGATCGTCTTCCATCAGCCCGAGCACTCCGCACATATCGAGGCGCAGGTCCAGGCTGCGCTTGGGGATGTTGCTCTTCCGGGCCTCAAGCGACTTGATCTCCGTGTCTAGTTCTCGGTGCTGCCGATCGAGATCGCGCATCGCAATTT
>JBMYUK010000412.1:0-2876 GCA_049605275.1 Phycisphaeraceae bacterium | reverse complement strand
GCCCTGAGCACGGTCCACGACGATGCCGGCATAATATTCCTTGGCGATATCAACCCCCGACGCGATGAGCAACTTGTTCACCGGCACGCCCTCGGCGGTCGTCTGCGGGGTCACGAGGTTCTTCGAGAGAATCGTCGTCGCGGCCTCTTTGCACTCCGCGGCCGACTTGACGAGTTTCACGCCGCCGCCCTTGCCGCGCCCCCCGGCATGGACCTGAGCCTTCACGACGGCGAGCGTGACGCCTGTCGCGGCGACCTTCTCGTAGGCCGCCTCGGCCTGATCGGCGGAGTCAATGACGATCCCGCCGGGGACCGGGACGCCAAACTGTTCGAGAAGCTCGCGAGACTGGTATTCGTGGATTTTCATGGGGGGCTGGGTGTTGGGTGTTAGTTGTTGGGTTCTGGGCAAGCCAGGGGAGGTCGATGATGATAACGGAATTCGCGCTCTGCTTTTGCTACAACTTAGACTGACTTTGATGGCATTCATCGTGACGCCGATTTCGATTGCTTACACGAGCGGGGTGATTGTCTTCCCGTGGTGGGGCTGGCTGCTTGTGATGAGCCTGATCGCGCTGATCGTTTGGGAGATGCGTAAGTGGTAACGGCGGGTGGCCGTGGCATGCCTTGGGCATCCCATGGAACCGACGGTGTGTGTTCCATCGTGGCGGATTCATTGCGGCATTGCGGTGGCATCGCGCCTGTTGCGTGGAGGAAACGCATAACGCGATGCGTATCAGCCGCCGCGTCAGAAGCGGCGTGACGGTTCGTTTGAGGTTGTCGATAAGGATACATCGCTCGATGATTCGACCCCCGTGCGTTGCCCGGCGGCTAAGAACGCGAACGAGAACTGTCTTTGCTTGGCTAGGCGTGCCGCCTGTTATCAAGGCGAAGTCGTACATCGCACTCTCGAGTTGCGCTCGAACGGCGGGCGAGACGCCCACTCCACCCTGTATTCAACGTTCTTGCGTTTCGCGCTGTTCCGCAACAGTGATACGTTTTCGTCGTTCCGTTGGCGATGCGGTATGCTAGCGAGCACGTAAGTCTTTTATGCCCGTTGCCCGATGCCTCCGGAGTCGAAACGATGCGCGTGAGAAAGCTGATCGACCGCTACTTCATCAAGCAGCCCAGGCTGCGGCGCTTTGTGACCGCGGCGCTCGAGCCGAACCGCGATGTAGATATCAATTTATCGGGCGCGAACCTTCGGATTAATACGCGCCGCGAGCACGGTTACCTGCGGGCGTCGAGATTGGTCCGCAAGAACAGCACGCTCAGCGACGAGTGCAGCACGATCATGAACCTCTTCGCGATGATCCGCGACGGAGATACCTTCGTCGACGTCGGCGCGAACGTGGGCTTATTTACCCACAGCCTGTCTCGCCTGGCGAATCTGTATCCGAACTTTTCGCAGGTCGCCATCGAAGCGCACCCCGACACCTACGCCCGGCTATCGGCCCGCGAGAGCGACCGCATCGCGTACTTCAATCTCGCGATGGGCGACAAAGAAGGCGAGCACGTCTTCGTCGACGGCGCGGTGTCCCACGTCTTCACCGCGGTCGAGAAGCAGAACGCCTACAACATCGCAACCGAGACGATCACCGTGAAGATGCAGCGGCTGGACCGGCTCGATCTGGAAGGCGACTCGCTGGTCGTGAAGATCGATGTGGAGGGCCAGGAGATGAACGTCTTAAAGGGGGCGGAGGGATTGTTCGCGGACGGGCGGGTGAGCGTCGTTTATCTGGACGGCTACGACGACCCGGCGATCAACGATTTACTTCTCGGCCACGGCTTCAAATTGTTCAGCGGGCGAAACCTCAAGCCGATCCAGGGCAAGACGTTCTCGCTGCTGGCGATTCACCCTCGTCGGCTGCCGGCGTCTTCGTGAGCGGGAAGGCTTGGTTGTCCGCGGGTTTGCCGACACCGAATCGCATCGCGCCGATGCGCACGCGGGGCGGCCATGGCAGGCCTTCGCGCGCGGGCTCGATTGTTGAGGGAAATGGTTGGCAGGCCTGTGATTCGCGGGTTGTGATCGCGTTGAGGATTGACCGGGTGTCGTAGCGGTGACTTGCCTACAATGTGATTGATGAAGATCGATCTTTCCAGCATGGTGCTCGACAACGCCGCGGCGCAGGGGGGCGGAGCGGGGCTTGAGTTTATTAAGCGCAAAAAACCGGACTGGCTTCGTGCGAAGCTGCCGGCCGGGCCGGGGTTTAAGGAGACGCGCGAGCTGGTGGACAAGTACAAGCTGCACACCGTCTGTGAGTCGGCCAAGTGTCCGAACCTCGGCGAGTGCTGGGAGCGCGGTACGGCGACGATGATGATCCTCGGCGACGTGTGCACGCGTTCGTGCGGGTTTTGCCATATCAAGACGGGCAAGCCGCCGGAGTACGATTTGGATGAGCCGAGGCGGGTCGGCGAGGCCGCGGCGATCATGAATCTGAAGCACCTGGTGATCACGAGCGTGAACCGGGACGAGTTGCCGGACGGCGGGGCGGAGATCTGGGCGGAGACGATCCGTGAGATCCGTCGGCAGTCGCCCGGGACGCAGGTGGAGGTGCTGATCCCCGATTTTCTGGGGGATTGGGACGCATTGCAGATCGTGCTGGACGAGCGGCCGGAGATCCTGAATCACAACATGGAGTCGGTGAAGCGGCTGTACAAGGTGGTTCGGCCGCAGGCGATCTACGAGCGGTCGATCGAGTTGCTTCGGCGGGCCAAGGCGCAGGGCCTGACGGTGAAGACCGGGATCATGGTCGGCATTGGCGAGCGCGAGGACGAGCAGGCCCTGGACGAGATGGAGAACGCCCATCGTCACGTTGTAGCCGCGAAGTCTGCGCCAGCGCGAGTCGGGCGTGGCGGCCACTTGCTCATCGAGCGGCT